>SKMY01000144.1 GCA_007120815.1 Syntrophomonadaceae bacterium
TATTCTCCAATTGTTAATGTATTAATGTTTGACCCATATTGGTTTTGGTTAATTTTTTTACTGCTCATTACTTTGGGAACAGTAACACCTCCTTTTGGGCTTGTGTTGTTTACAATAAAAGGTGTACATTCAAAAATGCCGTTAGAGGATATTATGAGAAGTGGCATAACAACAACATTAATATTTGGTCTAGGTATTATAATATTGATATTATTATAATATAATGTGTCCGACAATGAAATAGCCTTGATTAAGAAGATAAGTGAAGGAGTTCTTTTATGAGTGAGGAAAGAAGGGAAGGCCAGTATGCCCAGGTGATTATTGACCGGGTTAGTGATGCCGTTGACCGCCCTTTTCAATATAAAATTCCAGACCACCTGGGCAATCATGTCCGGGTAGGAAGGCAGGTCCTGGTTCCTTTCCGTGCAGGTACCATCAATGCCTTTGTCGTTGATGTGGATCAGCATCCTGTTGTCCAGGAATCCAAAAGTATTCTTTCCCTCCTGGAAAATGAACCCGAACTAAGTGAAGAAATGATCGCTCTTAGTTACTGGCTCTCCAGGCGTTTTTTCACCCGCTGGTCGGAAGCCATTCGTTTGTGTTTGCCGCCTGCCGGTAAACGGGTGAAAAAAAAATACACAGAGTTTGTTATCTCCCTGGTGGATGAAGGGACGCTGCTCGAAGCTGCCGGTGACATGAAGAAAAAAGCTTTTCGCCAGGCCTTCATTCTCGAGTGTCTGGCGGCGACTGCTGAAAAAGGGATAGCATGGTCGGCACTTCAAAAAAGGTCAGGGGCAAGCCGTCAAAGCCTGGTTTCCCTGGTTAAAAAAGGCCTGGTGAAAACCGTAGCCAATCCCTGTGAACGCAGCCCCTGGCTGGATGTAAGCCCAGGGAAGGAAGAAGACTTGAAAAGCCGGATCTTAACCGGTGAACAAGAAAAAGCCTGGGTAGAAATAGACAAAGCTTTGAGAAATCCGGCCCGGGATGTCCTCCTTCACGGGATAACAGGAAGTGGTAAAACCGAACTTTATTTTAAAGCCGTGGAACAGGTGATACATAAGGGGAGACAAGCTATCATTCTTGTCCCGGAAATTGCTTTAACCCCTCACATGATTGAACAACTCAGAAGCCGCTTTCCTGGCCAGGTCGGTATGCTCCATAGCGGACTCTCAGATGGGGAACGCTATGACCAGTGGTGGAAGATCAGGGAGCGGAAAGTAAATGTAGTTCTGGGATCCCGGTCAGCAATTTTCGCCCCTTTACACAACATTGGGTTAATCGTTATGGATGAAGAGCATGAAAATACATACCGCCAAAACGACTCCCCGCGATACCATGCCCGGGATGTTGCCCGGTGGAGAGCCAGGTATCACAGTGCTTTATTATTATTGGGAAGCGCTACCCCTTCATTGGAAAGCTACCTAGAGGCCGAGGAGGGGCCAACGAAAAAGTTGGTGTTAAAAAACAGGGTGGCCGGCCGCTCTTTACCAACGATGGAAGTGGTCGATATGAGGGAAGAGCGCCGTTACAGGAAACGGAGTGTTTTCAGCCAATCGCTATATCATCGAGTAAAACGTGCCCTGGCCCGGGGGCAGCAGGTTATTCTATTTTTAAACCGGCGAGGTTTTGCTGGAATAGAGCTTTGCCGCCAATGCGGCTTTGTTGTGGAATGCCCCCACTGCTCGGTTTCCATGACCTATCACACATATCCGGAGCACTTACAGTGTCATTATTGCGCGTACAAGACAGCGCCTTACCATGAATGCCCCCACTGTCACAGCACATCGATTGGCAATTTCGGACTGGGCACTCAAAAGTTGGAGAAACAGGTTAAAGAGGCCTTCCCAGGGGCGGAGGTCATCCGCATGGACAGCGATGTTACCACGGGAAAAGGCATACATGAAAAAATGTGGCGTACCTTTAAAGAAAAAAAGGCCTCCATCCTTGTTGGCACCCAAATGATCGCAAAAGGCCATGATTTTCCCGATGTGACCCTTGTGGGTGTTATAGCGGCCGACATCAACCTTCACCTGCCCGATTTTCGTGCCGGGGAAAAGACCTTTCAGCTGCTTACCCAGGTTGCCGGTCGTGCCGGGCGAGGCGATGAAGAAGGAGCCGTCATCATTCAAACATTTTCACCGGAACATTACAGCATATCGGCTGCTGTGGCCCAGGATTTCGAGGCATTTATGGTAGAAGAAATAAGAAGGAGGCGTTTGCTCAATTACCCGCCCTTTGCGGATCTGCTGATTTTTGGCTGCAGCGCACAGAAAGAACAAGAAGCAGTCCAAACGGCTGAAAAATTGAAAGCCCGGCTGGAACGCGGGCTAGTTTCTGGTGAAGAACTGTTGGGGCCTTCTCCAGCCCCGATCAAGCGGGTGAAAGGGTATTTTCGGTATCTCCTGGTTTACAAGGGAGAAGATTTACAGGAGAAAAATTCGTATATACGTGAAACAATTTGGAATTTCAGGCAAGAACTTGCAGTTGGCATTCGGGTGACAGTGGATTTTAATCCGATAATGATGTTATAATAGTAA
>SKMY01000162.1 GCA_007120815.1 Syntrophomonadaceae bacterium
AACCGCAACCTGTTCTTTAACTATTTTTATTCCCAGGGGCGCACAGTGGACACCGACGAGCTGGCCCTGGTGACCTCCCGGAGCCCCCGCTATTATGTCAGCGCTGCCTTTTGGAGCCGGGACACCCTGCTGTGGAGCTTTCCCGGGCTTTTGTTGCTGGATGCCGGTGCCGCCAGGGAGGTGCTGCTCACGGTTTTTAGCCGCCACCTGTTCCGGGCCGGAGAGCACGCCCACTACATGAACGGCGCGGTGCTGTACCCCGGCTTTGAACTGGACCAACTGGCGGCCTACCCCCTGGCCCTGAAGGGCTACCTGGAGAGCACCGGGGACAGCGGAATCATGGCCGAGCCGGTGATTTCCTCCGGCCTGAATACCCTGGTCGGCAAGCTGTTTTCCTGGCAGGACCCCGGGTGTGGTCTCTTTAGGACCTTCCTGGATCCCTCGGACGACCCGGTCATGTACCCCTTTCTGATTTACGCCAATGCCCTGGTGTGGTGTGCCTTAACTTTTTTAAGGGGGCTGAAACAAAAGGGGCTCTGGATTCCTGAGGAGGAAGGGTACGGTCGAAGCCTTTTTGAAGAGGCCGCCCAGTTGAAGGAAGCCATCTACGGTCACGGTATTGTTCCGGGGACGCGGGGGCCTATGTTTGCCTGGGCCGTAGACGGCTGTGGGCAGTACCAGCTGTACGACAACCCCCCGGGAAGCCTGCAGCTTTTACCCTATTACGGTTTCTGCTCCCGGGAAGATGAAGTATACCGGAACACGGTGAACTGGATCCGTTCGGAAAACAACCCGTACTTCACCAAGGATGGGCCCATAAAAGAGGCGGCCTCCCTTCACGCCGAAGGTCCCTGGCCTCTGGCCGCGGCTAACGACCTGCTGGCCGAGAACCGGGGGGCGGGGGCATTTTTCCAACGCGCCGCCATGGACAACGGCCTGGCCTGTGAGACCGTGGACCCTGAAAGCGGGCGGGCCCGGACGGGCCTGGCCTTTGCCACGGCTGCAGGGTTTTTGGCCCATGCCATTTGGTACCGCTACGGGTAAACCAGGGGGACGGTTCTCTTGGATCGATATCATTTATCTGCGTCTATCTGCGTCTATCTGCGTCTAAAGTTGGTTTTTCGTACCAGGGGACGGGAACGGGTGGAACCAAAGAATCGTCCGTACCCCTCTGTATTTAGATCGGATTAGATCGGATTACTGGATCCATGAGAACCGTCCCCCTGGTTCGCCCGGTAAACTGTGGGGAAATAGCGGCGGTAAAGGGCCGGGTTCGTATCTCCCAGGTAGGGGTGGTGGTTTCGCAGTGCCTGCAGGGCGTCCAGGTCCAGGTCGGCAATAACCTGGCTGCTACCGTAAGGCCTGGAAGATTCTCCCAGGATGCCGTCCCGGTTTTCTGTCAGCTCCAGGGGGGCGTAGATTCCGGCTTTTCCTGTAAAAACCATGCCCATAAACTGCCCGACCAGAGCGCTTTTGACCCCGAAAACCAGGCTTTCCTGGACCCGGGGCCAGATGCCGCGCAGGGCCCGGTATTCCTGGAAAGGTTCGGCGTTGGCGATGGGGACGGTGACAATGTCGGCCCCCAGGTGCCGCAGGATGCGGAAGGTCTCAAAATAGGTAGCATCCATGCAGATGGGCATGGCCAGGGTTCCCAGGACGGTTTTGAAAACCTTGAAGTCCTTTCCTTTTGCCAACCCCCAGTTTAACTCCGTGGGGAAAAGGTGAACCTTGTCCTGGGTGCCCAGGAGTTCTCCAGCCGGCCCGAAGAGGTACGCCCGGTTGACCACCCGGCTGCCTTCTGGGTGCATAAAGCTGCCGGCCATGATATGGACGTTGTACAGCCGGGCCAGGTTGGAGAAGGTGACTACGGCGGCCCGGCGAATAACCGGACCCACGTGGCGGAGAATTTCCAGCACCGACGCGCTATCCAGGGAGTCGGCCGGAACATTGCTATGATTTTCCTGTACGGGGATGCCGGGCAGCATGCCAAAGAGCTGAAGCCCGTTTTTTTCTGGAAACACCACCAGCTGGGCCCCGGCGGCAGCGGCTTTTTCCACGTAGCGTCTCATTTCTTCTGCGTAATCCAGGGGATCCCGCTGCATGGCCAGTTCCACCTGGAGGGCCGCCGCACGGACCAGGCGGCCGCCAGGTGAGAGTGGGTGGACAGGCCTTTCCCCGCGGCAACTGTGTTCCAAATAGCGCCGGATGCGGGAAGGCCGGGTTTGAAAATGAAGGTATTTGAGAAAAAGCCTGGTTTTCCAGTTACTCATCGTTAATAAACCTGCCTTTTAAAATTGCCCTGCTTCCCATGGAAGCAGGAGAACCGTCCCCATGCTTCCCCGTGCTTCCTTGCTTCATCGTGCTTCCTTACCCTTTTCCTGCTTTTCCTGTTTCTTCAGGCCGTACATTTCCGGAAAGTACGGCTCATAGGCCTGGGGGTTGAGCAGTTTCAGCAGGGGGTACTGCTCTATGACGCGCGCTATTACTTCCTGATCCAACCGTGCGGCAAGGACGTCCTGGCCCGCTTCCCCTTTGGCCAGGTAGCCCGACTGATCCGGGGTCATCTCGCATGGGGCGTGGATGGCCAGCTGTCCGGAAAAGGACCGTTCCCACAACGTGGCGAAGAGCTGGCTTTCCAGGCAGAAAAACTGGTTCTGCTGCACCTCTTGCCACATTCCAGAGAGCTGGTGCCAGGGCCCCAGCGGATGGGGCAGTGCGCCGGGGTGGCAGATCAGCTCAGCGCCTTGCAAGGCCAAAATGCGGCTGACCTCGGGATACCAGGCGTCGGTTCCCACCACGACG
This sequence comes from Syntrophomonadaceae bacterium, assembly GCA_007120815.1. The sequence continues at coordinate 2,803 of SKMY01000162.1, forward strand.
GCTAATTTTCCAACGGGCGTATCAAAGACGGTTAATTCGGTTCCCCTGGAAAGGCCCAGGGCTTTTTCTTCCAGTGAAAGATGGGTTTGCCGCTGGACCCCCAGCAGGTGGCCCTGGGAATCCAGCAGGGGGGCGCTGTGGTAAACCAGGCCCTCACCGGCCGTTTCAAAAAACGTGCCGGGCACCAGGTAGCAGCCGCAGGTTTGAGCCAGCCGGGCGTGGAGGTCGAAAAAAGGGTCGTTAATCCTTGATGGCGCATCAATAGCGGCTTGAACGGCGCCGGAAAAATGATGGATATCCGGAAGCTTACCGCTCACCAGGGCTAACAACAGGGAGGTGTAGGCGGGTAGAACGGCCAGGTCCGCCTGGCTTTCCTGCAGGGTTTCTTTGAGATGTTCGTAATAGCCGGTTTCAGAGGTGATAACCGCCGGAGCCAGGGATAAAACGACTGCTTTCACTCGCACCACATCCTTTAAACCGTATGTGACTCTAACCGTATGTGACTCCTCAGCACTCTGACTAAGGGAAGCACCAGCGGGGAAAGTTCTGCTGCTTCCAGTATGCACTAAAAGTTAGCAGGCTTAATAGTCACAACCGTATTTTGCACATTCCCGGGCAGGGGCATTCTTACACGATGCAATTCCGCTGCAGATACCAAAATTTGGGAAGGCGTGGACCTTCAAATAGACATGCCCGCAGCCCACAGCCACCAGCGAACCCTGCCGGCTTGTGGAAAAGTAAGGGAATTTTTTTGATTATACCACGGTGGGCTATCATCTTCAAACGAACCGCCATGTCTTTTTACGTAAGGTCAACCGGAGCCAATAACGGGAAACCGAACCACGCCATTTGTATTCTGCCCCCCCAATCGTCCTTCCACTTCATACAGGAGAATTTATCACGTGTTGACAGAATTCGCCATAAAATATCAGCTTTGTCCCTTTTCCAGCAGGAATTACATCCCTTTTCCACGAATTGATGTCAGGGATGGATAACAGTTCCTGTAAAATATGGGGATGGGAAGGGTTGAAATGGACGCACTTTCTGTGTTGATGTATGTAACGGTTGCAGTTTTGGGACTGGTGGCAGGCAGTTTTTTTAACGTGGTGATCTGCCGCTACATAAGCGGTGAATCTATCCTCAGGCCGGCTTCCCGCTGCCTTTCCTGCCTGACGTCTTTAAAGCCTAAAGACCTGGTTCCCATAGTGAGCTACCTGGCCCTCAGGGGTAAATGCCGCTACTGCGGGGCCAAGCTCTCCCGGCGCTATCCTTTGGTCGAGGCGTCGTCGTCGGGTTTATTCCTGTTGTGCTATCACTATTTTGAATTATCGCCCCAGTTGGTTCAATACGCCGTTATCTTTTCTCTGCTGCTGATTATTTCCGTCATCGACATTGAAAGCCATATCATTCCCAACCGGCTGGTGCTTATTCTCTTTGCCTGGGTGTTGTTGTGGCAGCTGCTATTTCCAACGATTACCCCTGTTTCCGCCCTGGGCGGATTTTTTACCGGTGGTATCTTGTTTTTTGCCATTGCCCTCCTGAGCAAAGGAGGAATGGGGGGAGGCGACGTCAAGCTCATGGCCGTCCTGGGATTCGCTACCGGCGTGCCTTACGTGTTTTTTGTTTTCCTGCTGGCATTTATCTCTGGCGCCGTGGTGGGCATACTGCTGATGATTTTTAAGAAAAAAACCCGTAAATCGCCCATAGCTTTTGGGCCTTTCCTGTCCCTGGCCTTTTTCTGGATGGCTATCTGGGGAGAGCAGATTTGGTCCTGGTATTTTTCCTTCACTTAACAATTAGGAATCGGACAAGGCTGGTTTTTCCGGTTAGCGCGCATAAAACATCTTAAAGCACCCGCGGTACTGATCATTCAAACATAGGACGAAAGAACGAGGAGGGGGAGATGGTGAAAGAAAAAGGATTTACCCTGATTGAGCTTCTGGTGGTGCTGGTAATTATCGGAATACTGGTAGCCGTTGCCGTTCCAATTTACGGTAGCGTGACCAACAGTGCCGAGCGGACGGCTGTTGAGGCCAACTTGCGGACCATTGACGGGGCGATCATGATGTATTACGCGGACCGGGGTCAACAACCGGACGATTTCAGCGAGGACCTGGCGGGTATTTTTTTTGAAGACATTAAACCGGTTGCCGGGGAGGGCTACGATATCGCCGAGAGAAACGGGCAGCTGCGTTCCATTGTCGTTCCTTCGGAGACGCAAGCTCTGGGCGGGTACGAGGCCGGCGCTTTTTCCCCGGTAAATGATTTCCTGGGGCGGTTGCCCTGGGATGAAGAAGATTAAATTTCGCCTCAATAGCACGGTGAATGCGGTTGCGGAGGCCGGCCGGAAATTGACCGGGAATTCCACTTGATATTTGCTATAAATAGTGCTACAATGTTTTATGCAATTCGATGAAATCAGGCTTCACGTGGATGGGAGTAGTTAGTGGCCTGGTGGCGCTCGCGGCCTTCAAAGCCGTAGGTGGGCTGACGAAGTCCACGGTGGGTTCGATTCCCATCTACTCCCGCCAGATTTAAACACACTTGTGCATGTTTATGTTTATGCACCTTGATTATTGAGCATCATATGTTAAGGAGGAAAAAGATGAGCGAAGAGTATGAAGCCCAGGTAATCAACAGCCATGTGATGAAATGTCCGGTTTGCGATGGCGAACAGGCCGTTGTAGTGGTTTGGGATGATGGCGATGTGGACCTGCTCTGCGTGGGCTGCAAGCACACGGAGCGGTTTAGCGTAAGCGGGTAGATCGTTGAATTACATATATGCCGGGTACACAGAGAAGTGGGCATTTGGGCACACTTCTTTTTTTTGAAAGGGGGAAACACGTTGTCTTCGAAGTATTTGCAGTCTTACATGCGCCGACTGCCGGCGGTGGAGAAGCTGCTCCAGTCTGATGAATTGACAGGAATCCAGGACCAATACCCACGTTCGGTTTTGGTAAAGGCCATCCAGGATATCCTGGATGAAAAACGCACCATCATCCGACAGGCCGCCTCGGAGGCCGAACTGGAGCACCTGGATTTCTCAACTGCAACCGTTGCAGTTGAAGTGCTTCAGCGGGTAAAGGAAAAAACGGCCCTGAACCTGCGTCCCGTGATTAATGCCACCGGGGTCCTTTTGCACACTAACCTGGGACGGGCACCCCTGGCCAAGTCGGCCATTGAAGCCATTGAGCAGGTGGGTGCATCCTTTAGCAACCTGGAACTGTCATTAAAGACAGGGAAGCGTTCCTCCCGCTTTGAACACTTGGAAGAGCTGATCTGCCAGGTCACCGGTGCCGAAGCCGCCCTGGTGGTGAATAATAATGCCGGTGCGGTGTTCCTGGCACTAAACACCCTGGCTGCCGGGAAGGCCGTGATCGTGTCCAGGGGCGAACTGGTCGAGATCGGCGGTTCTTTCCGCATACCGGAAGTGATGGCTAAAAGCGGCGCCCGCCTGGTAGAGGTGGGCACTACGAACAAGTGCCATCCCAGGGACTACAGGAGTGCCGTAACGGAAGACACGGCCCTTTTTCTGAAGGTTCATACCAGCAACTACAAAATCCTGGGGTTTACAGCAGCCGTGCCTCTGGGATCCCTGGTGAAACTTTCCAGGGAGTTTGGCCTGCCGGTGATGGAAGACTTAGGAAGCGGGGTCCTGGTGGACCTGTCCCGCTACGGCCTGCCTTATGAACCGACGGTCCAGGATTCCGTAACCTCGGGGGCTGATGTTGTTACGTTTAGCGGGGATAAACTTTTAGGAGGCCCCCAGGCGGGGATCATCGTCGGGAGCAAGGGTTATATTGACGCCATCAAGAGCAACCAGCTGGCCAGGGCCCTGCGGGTGGATAAATTCACCCTGGCGGCTTTAGAGGCCACCCTGCGCCTCTACCTGGATGAAAGCACCGCCCTAAAAGAAATACCTATTTTACGTATGTTAACCACTAAAACGGGGGAACTGGAACAAAGGGCAGCAGGCCTCTTGGAGAGGATTTCCCAAATGGTGGATAACGATATTAAGCTGGGCACCCTGAACGAAAAAGCCCGGGTAGGCGGGGGATCGCTGCCTTTGGTTTCCCTTCCCAGCTGCCAGGTGTTCATGGAGTCTGCGCGGATAAATGCCGGCGCTCTGGCCGCCAGGCTGAGGCGGGCGGATATTCCCGTCATTGCCCGGGTACACAAAAACCAGGTGCTGCTGGACTTGCGCTCTGTGATGGAAGACGAGGACGAGCAGCTGCTAGCCGCCATACAAAGTATCTTTTAAAGACCCACTTTGTGAAGGGATGATTTCGAGCTATGATCATAGGGACGGCAGGACACGTGGATCATGGTAAAACGGAGTTAATCAAGACCCTGACAGGGGTCGATACAGACCGTTTTAGCGAAGAAAAAGAGCGGGGTATTTCAATAGATATCGGTTTTGCGCCCTACCGTTTGCCCGACGGCCAGCTGGCCGGGGTGATCGATGTGCCCGGCCATGAACGCTTTATCCACAACATGCTGGCAGGCATCGGGGGGATAGACCTGGTTTTGCTGGTTGTTGACGCAACGGAAGGGGTCATGCCCCAGACCCGGGAACACCTGGACATATTGAACCTGCTGCAGGTAAAAAAAGGCCTGGTGGTTATCACCAAGGTGGACCTGGTGGAGGACGAGTGGCTGGAAATCGTGGTGGAAGACGTCGGAGAAGTCCTGGAGGGCTCGTTCCTGGAGGAGGCCCCGGTGCACTGCGTTTCATCCATTACCGGCGAGGGAATTGAGGGGCTGCGAAAGGCCATTGACGAAATGGCGCAAACGGTGATGGAGAAAGATATTGCTGCGCCGCTGCGGGTCCCGGTGGACCGCTTTTTTTCAGCGGCCGGTTTTGGAACGGTGATCACGGGGACGGTTCTGGGAGGAACGGTGATCCCCGGGCAGATGGTGGAAGTGCTCCCCCCCGGTAAGGAGTACCGGGTGCGTGGGGTACAGGTCCACGGCAAGCAGGTTGAACGGGCTTTCGCCGGGCAGCGGGTGGCGTTGAACCTGGCGGGCCTGGAAAAGAAGGATGTCATTCGGGGAAGCGTGGTAGCCGAGCCGGGCTACTTTCACCTGACCCGCTATTGTGATGCCAGGCTTACCCTTTTGTCTTCAGCTCCCCGCCCCTTAATCAACATGGCTCCTGTCCACTTTTACCTGGGAACCGCCCGGGTTGTGTCCAGGATGCGCCTGCTGGGCTGCGAGGAATTGGCTCCCGGTGAGGAAGGGTTCGTTCAGTGCCGCCTTGACAGGCCGGTTGTCGCCCGAAGGGGGGACCCCTTTATCATTCGCTCCTACTCGCCCATGCGGACCATTGGTGGGGGGGTAGTCCTGGATGAAAGCCCGGCCAGGCACAAGCGGTTCCGAGAGGATGTGTTAAGCAAACTTAAGGAGCTGGAAAAAGATGACCCCATGCCTTTTGTCCTCCAAAAGCTGGGCGAAAAGCATTATTCCACCGTGTCAGACCTGGCCCAGTTGACCCAGATGGCCCCCCAACCCCTGCTGGAGATGATGGGCCTTGCGGAAGAACTGGGGGAGGTAGTGCGCCTGGATGACGTATACGTCCGCATCCCGGTGCTGGAGCGCTGGGAAAGTGCCATCATGGATGCGCTAGACCGGTACCACAAGGAAAAGCCCCTTCAGCCCGGGATGCAACGCGCCCGGTTGATCGGCCTGCTTCCCGGCAAACCTCCCCAGCGGATGTTCGATGCGCTGCTGGACCGCTTGCTTGCAAAAGGGTGGGTAGAAATCGACCGGGAGTTTATCCGCAAGGCCGGCTATCAGCCTGAACCCGACTCCCGCCAGGCCCGGCAATTGAAACAAATCGAGGATCATTTTAGGGAAGCCGGGCTAAACAGCCCTCCCGTGAAAGAAATCGGACCCACCTTCGGCCTGAAAAAAGATCATGAGGATGACCTGCTGAACTACCTGCTCTACCGGGGTGTTCTGATCAAAATAAGCGAAGAGATCTACTTGCATCGGGATGTCTACAAAAAATGCCTCCAGGCCCTGAAGGCCCACTTTGAAGAGAACGAATCTATTACCCTGGCCCAGTATCGGGATCTGCTGGAGACCTCCCGGAGGTATGCCCAGGTCCTTCTGGAACATGCCGACGGCATGAAGTATACCCGGCGGGTCGGCGACGAGCGTGTTGCGTGGAAGCTCCCCGCTGACGACTAAAGAAACAAGAAGGAAGCAAGGGGGAAGCACGGGGACGGTTCTCCTGCTTCCTTTCTTATGTTTCCTTGCTTTCTGCTGCCTAAGGAAGCAGGAGAACCGTCCCCGTGCTTCGGAGAACCGTCCCCGTGCTTCCTCATAAATGATTCTTGCTGTGCTGCAGTCATGAATGCGTTTTTCTTTTCATATACTTTCTTTGCAGGACAGGGGTTTATATTTAGTAAAACCGGCGCCTGTCACCTTCGGAGACGGTTCAGCCCAGCGGAGTTGCTGACATATCCTACTGGTTTTAGAGGGGTGTCCCCATATCTTTGAAAATCAGGAAAGCCATGGAACCGGTTCCATGGCCTTTAGAAATAACCTGCTTCAATGAATAGATACCCACAGTGCAGCGCACGGGTTGTTACTGGGCAGTTGAAGTTAATTAAAAAGCGGGTTATTTTAATTTATAAAAATATATTTAACAATGGAAAACAAATAATTAAAAACCCAAGAAAAAAGCAGGACTTTTTTTTATTTGTGTCGAATTGCAAAATGAGCAAAAGCTTCAAGCGTTTTCTTGTAGGCAGGCCGGTAATTGATTGGTTTAAATGAATAATCAAATGAATGATTCCAAGGAGGTGTTTTAGGGGAAAAATTGCATAGTGCCGTTTAATCTCGGGTTTTTTTGATTGGCTTGTCGACATGTTTCATGAGGTTATGGAGCTGGAAGAGGTAAAAAAGCATTTAAGTTATTGGCGTAAATATTTGAACATTAGAAATAATCGCGGTTTAGAATGTCTTGACGATCATGTAAGGGATGGCAAAAAATACATCTCTAGCGAGGTATGAAGATGACAGAAGAACTACAGAGCTTTATTGAAAAA
>SKMY01000048.1 GCA_007120815.1 Syntrophomonadaceae bacterium
AAAGGCATGCCCGTACGACAGGATATTGCAGTTAGTGGCGAACTGTCGCTCCAGGGCAAGCTGAAACCCGTTGGCGGCTTGCTGGAGAAAATATACGGCGCGAGGGTGGCCGGTGTTGGTCAGGTGGTTCTCCCTGAGGTTAATCGTAGTGAGATCTTGCCTGCTCCAAAAGACATAGAGGTGGTTTACGTCAACCACGTTGAAGATTTAATTTCCATTTTCCATGCTGGAGGCGAAACAATATGAGCCCTGATCAGTCACAACAAAAGCTGCCCCCACAAAATATTGAGGCCGAGCAGTCGGTGTTGGGCTCCATGCTGATTGACAAAGAAGCCCTGCTGGAAGCAGCAGAGTTGTTAAACCCCGGTGATTTTTATAAAGACAGTCATCGTCAAATATTTCAGGCCATTTTGAACCTTTCCAACCGGGGCGAGCCCGTGGATTTGGTTACCGTATGTGATGAACTGGAAAATCAGAAACTGTTGGAGAAAACAGGCGGCGCCGCCTACCTGGCCTCCATGGCTGACATGACCCCTACGGCTGCCCATGTTCGGCATTACGCCAATATTGTCCGGGAAAAAGCCCTGTTCCGGAACATGATCCGGGCAGCGACGGAAATTGTTGCGAAGAGTTATGACTATGTTTCTGATGTGGAAGTATTTCTGGATGAAGCGGAGCAGCTTATTTTTGAGGTGGCCCGCAAACGAGAGAGCAAGGGTTTTGTTAGCCTGGAGGATGCCTTAAATGAAACCGTGGAAAAGTTGGAAAAGCTGTTTGCCCGCAAGGGTGGGGTAACCGGCCTTCCCACCGGCTTTGCCGACCTGGACAACCTGACTTCCGGGTTTCAAGATTCCGACCTGATCATTATCGCTGCCCGCCCCAGTATGGGTAAAACAACCCTGGGGCTAAACATTGCCCAACATATTGCCCTGGAAGAAAAACAACCCGTTGCTTTTTTCAGTCTGGAGATGTCTAAAGATCAACTGGCCCAGCGCCTGCTGTGCGCTTTTATTGAAGTAGATTCTCAGCGGCTTCGGCGGGGATATCTTTCCTCGGAGGATTGGCCTCGCGTGACCCAAGCCCTGGGGCCTCTTTCCCAGGCGCCGCTGTATATCGATGACACGCCGGCAATTTCTGTCATGGAAATGCGAGCCAAGGCCAGGCGTCTTAAAATGGAAAAGGGGCTCTCGGCCATATTTGTCGATTATTTACAGCTGATGCGCGGTCATGAAAAGGTTGAAAACAGGCAGCAAGAAATTTCATCCATTTCCCGGTCGCTAAAGGCCCTGGCCAAAGAGCTGAGTTGCCCGGTCATCGCGCTCTCTCAGCTGAGCCGGGCCGTGGAGCAGCGAACAGATAAGCGTCCCATTTTGAGCGATCTTTTGGAGTCTGGCGGCATTGAGGCCAACGCTGACCTGGTCGTATTTATTTACCGGGACGATTACTATAACGAAGAATCGGAGAAAAAGAACATTACAGAAATCATTATTTCCAAACAGAGAAACGGCCCCACGGGAAAGCTGGAGCTGCTTTTTAAAGACCGGTTTAATAAATTTGTTAACCTGTCGTACAACCGGGAAACCTTCCCGGTTGAGCGTTGATCCACAATTTGATATACTAAGGTTCCCTTTGGTATCGTATAATCGTGTATGAGGGGTAAGGGGGAGACGGATGAGCGGCCAAAAGTGCGACATTATCCTCATAGGAGCGGGTCCAGCCAACATTTTTGCGGCGTTACACCTGGCTGATAAGGGATACAAGGTGGTTTTCCTGGAAAAAGGCCATGGGCTGGAAAAGCGTTCTTGCCCCAAGAAAAAAGGCCAATGTGTAAACTGTGTTCACTGCGCCATCTTAAATGGCTGGGGCGGGGCGGGGGCTTACAGTGATGGAAAATTGACCCTGTCTACGGGCTTCGGGGGGGCTCTCCCGGAGTTAATTGGCGAAGACCAGGCCAAAATGCTCATTAAGCGGGCGGATGAAATCTACCTGTCTTTTGGGGCTCCCATGGAACTGCACGGGACGGATGAAAAAGTAGTCCAGAGGCTTCGCCAGCGGGCAGCGGCAGCAGAACTGGAGCTCATCCCGTCGCCCATCCGCCACCTGGGAACGGAAAATTGTTATAAAATTCTGGATGAAATGAAACGAACCCTGGAGAAAAAAGCAGATATTCGGTTTAACGAAGCGGCTTCTGAAATCCTGGTGGAAGGTGGCCGGGTAAAAGGTGTTAAAACCGCTTGCGACAAACAGTACGACGCCGGCTATGTGATTTGCGGCCCGGGACGGCAAGGCTCGCCCTGGATGTATAGTGAAGCCCAAAGGCTCGGACTGGAATTATTTAACAACCCTGTGGATATCGGTGTTCGAGTAGAACTGCCCGCAGGAGTGATGGAACCGATTTCTTCCCGCCTCTATGAATCCAAGTTTATCTACTACTCCCCTTCTTTTGACGATAAAGTCCGGACCTTTTGCATGAACCCTTACGGTGAGGTTGTGCTGGAAAATAGCGAAGGTGTGATTACGGTAAACGGCCAAAGTTAACGGGAAAAAGAACGCCATACTGAGAACACCAATTTCGCACTCCTGGTCAGCAAGAATTTCACCAGACCGTTTAATGAGCCCATCCGATACGGGCGATATATTGCCAGCCTGGCCAACATGCTGGGTGGGGGTGTCCTGGTGCAGCGACTGGGGGATCTGCTGGCCGGACGGCGCTCTACACCGGAGCGGATTAACCGGGGGTTGGTTCGCCCCACCCTTTTGGAAGCGACCCCGGGGGACTTAAGCCTGGTTCTGCCGTACCGCTACTTAAAATCCATTATGGAAATGATGGAAGCGCTGGACAGGATTTCTCCGGGCGTTAATTCCCGACACACGCTGCTTTACGGGGTGGAAGTAAAGTTTTACTCCCACCGCTTGAAGCTTACCTCAAACCTGGAAACAGAAATTTTGAACATGTTTGCTGTGGGTGACGGGGCGGGAATTACCCGCGGACTTATCCAGGCATCCGCCTCAGGCCTGGTTGCCGCCGAGGAAATAGACCGCCGTCTTGGGGGAAAACTAAACTGACCCGCGCTTAACGAATGCGCCAGTAAACCTGCAAAAGAGGTGATTGATGAGAAATGAATTATTCAACACTTGCTGTTATCGGTAGCCAGTGGGGTGATGAGGGTAAGGGAAAGATAACCGACTATTTGGCGGAAAACGTTGACGTGGTGGTTCGGTACCAGGGAGGACCCAATGCAGGTCACACCGTGGTTGTTGGAGAAGAAACCTTTAAACTGCACCACTTGCCTTCCGGCATACTTTACCCGGGGAAAAAATGCGTCTTAGGCGATGGAATGGTGATAGATCCCGTTGTATTAAACGCGGAATTGGATCACCTGGAGGAAAGGGGCATTGTGCCCCAACATCTTTATATCAGCACCCGGGCCCATCTGATTATGCCCTATCACAAAAAAATAGATGAGCTGGAAGAACAAAAACGGCGTCATATCAAAATTGGAACAACCTTGCGGGGGATAGGGCCGGCTTACACCGATAAATATGCCCGCCAGGGTTTGCGCTTTGGAGACCTGCTGGGAGACGAAAAGGCATTATTGGAAAAGCTGCGGCACATTCTGGATATAAAGAATGAAGCGCTCACCCGCATGTACGATTCCGAACCTTACAACATGGCAGACCTGGAAAAGGAATATCTCCCCGCCGCCCGCCGATTAAAACCATACCTTTCCGATACCTCTGTTTATATCCAACAGGAAATGCAGCAGGGGTCCCGGGTTCTTTTTGAAGGAGCCCAGGGAAGCATGCTGGATATCGATCACGGTACATATCCTTACGTAACCTCCTCCAACCCCACGGCCGGGGGTGTGTGTGTCGGTGCCGGCGTGCCGCCCCAGGTTATCGGACCTGTTTTGGGTATCACCAAGGCATATACCACCCGCGTTGGCGAAGGACCCTTCCCCACAGAACTCAACAACGAGATCGGGGATCGTATCCGCCAGGTGGGTAAAGAGTACGGTACCACTACCGGACGGCCGCGCCGTATCGGTTGGCTGGATGGTGTGGCACTACGGCATGCTGTACGGCTTAACGGCTTTCGGTTTCTGGCGCTGACCCTGTTTGATGTTCTGACCGGTCTGGAAACGATTAAAATTGCCACAGAATATCGTATTGGTAATGACATGTTAAAACATTTTCCTGCCAGCTTGCATACCCTGGAGAAATGCAGGCCCGTATACCGGGAATTTAGCGGGTGGAAAGAAGACGTTTCCAAGGCCAAATCACTGAACCAGCTTCCAGCCAATGCCCTAAAATATATCAAAGGAATTGAGGAGGCCGTCAATGTCCAGGTGGGGCTGGTTTCTGTAGGCCCACGAAGAGATCAGACCATTGTCATGAGTGAGCAGCTGAAATAATTTATTTTTTAGGCAGGATTTTCCCTCCATATAACGAATATATTAACTTGTTGTTAAGACCCGTTAACAAACTTAATAATTAAACCAAAATCGCTGATGAAATATGGAGGGATGCCTGTGACCTACCTGCCAAAAAAGAAAGGTATGCGGCCACCCAGGCGTGGTGCGCCATGGTACGCGTATGTTCTGTTTATTGCATTAAGCACAATGCCCCTTTTATGGGCGCTTAATGATTATATTGACCGTTCAGGTCATTTTTTTGCCGTTTATATCAATGGGCTGGAAATCGGGATGCTGGAAGATGCGGCGTGTTTAAACGATATTCTCCAGGAGCTGGAAGAAGAGGCCGCCGCGTTTTACGAAGGACCGGTAAAACAGATGGAAACCATACAAATTCAAGCCGTGCATCGACCTTTTGATGAACCGGATGCCCAAAAGGTTCTCTCCCAACTGCGCCACACCCTGACTTACCAAAAAGAAGCCAGGATGATTACGGTAAACGGGATGGATATTCTCCCCGTTGCCTGCGACGATGAGGTTGACGCCGTCATAGCCTTGCTGGCAGGGGCTTACGTGCCTGATAAAGAGAATGTTTCCCTGGAGAAAGTTGAAATGAGCGAAAAAGTGGCCTCCAGACGTTACTACTGTCATCCGGAAGATATCTACGATATGGAAACGGTCGCTGCCATTTTACTTAGGGGTACGGATCGCCGGGAAATTTACCTGGTGTCCCGTGGAGATTCCTTGTGGAAAATTGCCAATGACCATGATCTGACCGTTGATGACCTCAAGGATGCCAACCCTCAGCTAAATGGTGAATTTCTGCAAATTGGTGATGAGTTGAGCCTTATTGTACCGGAACCTTTAGTGAATGTGACCACGGTGGAACGCACGGTGGTGGAAGAAAATATTCCTTTTGATACCCGCTACATTTACGACAGTTCCATGTGGAGAACCCAGACGGGTGTTGTAGAAGAAGGGCAGTTCGGGAAAAAAGAGGTGGTCTACCAGATTACCCGGGAAAACGGGAAAAAAGTATCAGAAGAAAAGATTTCCGAAGCGGTCGTAAAAGATCCGGAGACAGCAGTAGTTGCCAGGGGCACGGCAAATATTCCCTCAAAGGGGACGGGAAGCTTTATCTGGCCCGTTCAAGGTGGGGGTCGGATGACTTCCGGTTACGGCTGGCGCAGCGGCGGGTTTCATGCCGGAATCGATATTGCCGCCAGGACGGGGACGTCCGTGCTGGCCGCCGACAGCGGCGTGGTCGTTTTTGAAGGATGGGATGGCGGGTACGGCCGGTCCATTGTTATTTATCACGGCCACTATTATACCCGCTATGCGCATAACTCGGAAAACCTGGTCAGTAGGGGAGAGGCGGTCAGCAAGGGGCAGGTCATTGCCCGGATAGGAACATCCGGCCGCACCACAGGACCTCACCTGCATTTTGAGATTCGAACGGGGGGGATATACGGCCCCACAGTAAATCCGCTTAACTTCTTCAGACCTTAGCAGCAGATTGTGGGAACAGGATAAACCAATATAAGCCGCCCTCTTAGCAGGTGCGGCTGTATTATTTGGCAAAAAATTTTTGTTAAACGAGGGGCTTTGTAATACTGCTGTAATAATTGTGTTTTAAAGTAGAAATAAGAGTTGACCCCCTCTTAAAATATACACTCTTAACCGGTGGCTTGAAAAGCCACCTTTTTTTTTTCTCATGCAGGACTTTCTCGGCGGTAAAAGGAATTATTATGTTAAGTTGCCGTGCAGGTTCCGGTGGATACACATGGTTTTGGGGGAAAAAGGCTGATGAATGAAAAAATTCTTATCATTGATGACGAGCAGCCCATAGCGGACATATTACAGTACAACCTGGAGCAGGAAGGGTTTCGAGTGCTGGTGGCATATGATGGTGAAAATGCCATACGGTTGGCTTTCGAGGAAAGGCCGGATCTCATCCTGCTGGACATTATGCTGCCTCGAATCGATGGTTTTAATGTTTGCCGGACCATTCGCCAGAAACTTGACGTGCCGATCATTATGCTTTCAGCCCGAGAAGCAGAGGTTGATAAAATACAGGGCCTGGAATTAGGGGCGGATGATTATGTGACCAAGCCATTTAGTGCCAGGGAGCTGATAGCCCGCATTAAGGCCACCTTAAGGCGTTCAAAGGTCCAGCGTAAACCGACGAAAACCCTGGTAAGTGGAGCCCTGAGGATGGATCTGGATAGAATGACCTTAAGCAAAAATGGACTAGAAGTGGACCTGACATACAGGGAGTTCGGCCTAATGGCCTATTTGCTGGAAAATGCGGGGTACGTGTTTAGCCGGGAAAAACTGTTGGAAGCGGTCTGGGGTTTTGATTACCTGGGCGATGAAAGAACCGTGGATGTGACCATCCGCCGGTTGCGAGAAAAAATTGAAGATGACCCCGGAACCCCCACTTACATATGCACCAAACGCGGTGTAGGCTACTATCTTAGGAGGCCTTAGTTTATGCGCGTAGGTATGCAGGGCAAAATTGTTGTAATGTATTCTTTGCTTATTTTATTTGCCATGCAGTTAAGCGGGGTTTACCTGGTTCGCTCCCTGGAAAGCTATTATCTTCAAAATTATTCCAGCAGCCAGGCCGCCAAGGGTGAGCTGCTGGTCAGCTTTATACGACGATACCTTTTGGAAGACGACAACCAGGAAGAGTATTTTTCCTCTTTAATCGCTGAATTTGGGGGCGGATCGCCGCCTACGGAGACCATGATCCTGGACAGGCACGGGCGCTTGCTGGCTGGGCCGGACCAGCGTTCGTTGTCCATGCTGGGTGGTAGAGTCATTCAGGATGATGTGCTCCTGGCCCTGGCAGGAAACAAGGTAGAAGCGGTTCGGGTCGATCCAGAAACCGGGATCCGGCATTATCACCTGGTCATTCCCGTGAAAAATGCCGGCTCTGTTGTGGGCGTGGTATTTATGAAGGGTTCGCTGGAGCACATTTACCTGACCTTGAGAGAAATTAAATTTCTGCTGATTACGGGGTGGGGTATTGCCCTGGGGATTGCCATGATCATTGGTTTTCTGCTGACCCGGACCATTACCCGACCCATAAAAGAAGTCACATCCCGCGCAGCTGCCATGGCCCAAGGAGACTTTTCTCAACACATCGACGTCCGTTCTGATGATGAAATCGGAGAACTGGGAAACATGTTTAATTATTTAAAAGGACGCCTGCAGGAAACCCTGAAAGATATTTCCACAGAGAAAACAAAAGTCGAAGCGATTCTCAATTATATGACCGATGGCATCGTTGCCATTAATCACCAGGGTCTGGTGATCCACTTAAACCCCGCTGCCCGGTCTATTCTTAATACGCCTGAAAACGCGGTAAATGTGGGTTTGACGGGCCAGGTTGTTTTGGGCACGCTTTTCCCCTCAGAAGAATTGGTTGAGCTTTTTCAAAGCGATACGCCGGTTACCCGGGAAATCAGCCCTGAAGAAACAGAAGATAAAATTTACCAGGTTCACTTCGCCCCTTTCCGGGAGAGCGGTGAGCAGCAAGGAATGCTGGTTGTTTTACATGATGTGACCCGGGAACGCGTTTATACCCGCATGCAGCAAGAATTTGTGGCCAACGTGTCTCATGAACTTCGCACGCCGCTTACGACGGTGAAAAACTACGTTGAAACTCTGTTGAATGGGGCCCAGGAAAACCCTGAAATCCGGGGGCGCTTTCTCCACGTCCTGGAAAAAGAAACGGAACGCATGGTTAAACTTGTTAAGGATTTGCTGGTACTGTCCCAAATGGATTACCAGGAAACAAAGTGGTCCAAAGGTCGTGCCGGCCTGGTGGCAACGGTTCTGGATGTGCTGGAACAGGTTGAATTTGAAGTCAAAGCCAGGGATCTGCAAATTAATACGTCTTTGCCCGATGATGAGGTCATTTTAGAGGTTGATGTGGACAAAATACGCCAGGTGTTGTTGAACCTGATGGACAATGCCATTAAATTTACCCCTCCCGGTGGCACTCTCTCTGTTTCCTTCACGGCCTGCCGTGAAGAAGCCTGTGTTAGTGTTCAGGATACCGGCACAGGCATTCCTCCGAAAGATGTGGAGCGTGTTTTTGAACGGTTTTATCGTGTTGATAAGACCCGTTCCAGGGGATCGGGGGGGACCGGCCTGGGGCTCTCCATAGCCCGCCAAATTATAGAGGCCCATGGTGGGAGGATTTTTCTAAACAGTGCCTTAAACCAGGGGACCGAAGTAACCTTCTGCCTTCCCAGGCCGCAGGATGATCAGGAAACGGTTTAATGAAACAGGTTATTTAACGGTGGAGATGGTGACCTTGTTAGAAAAAATGAAATCAGGAATGCTGCTGATCTTAATCGGGTTAAGCTTGCTTCAGACTTATTTTTTGTGGTTTGGCCGTCAACTTCCTACAGAAGAGGGAACGCTGCCGCGCTATGAACAGGCTTTCTTTACAGATCCGCCGGAAACATCCAGGCTGATTCAGCCCCTTGATATTTCTGCTGAATTCGGAGAGTCAACTTATCTCTTCAGGCGGGGGGAAACAGGGCATGAGGTTTTATGGCAAGAATGTTTTGCCCTGATCACCAATCACCTGGAGCGAGAGCGCTTCGAGCGTATACTGGATGAAGATAAAGACATTCTCATGGAATCAGCTCAAGTGATGGTCAGCTTTTCATTCAGCACCCTGGTTCCTTCTGAAGTTTTTTTTACAGAAGTTCCAATAATCATGAATGTTGATAGCATATATTTAATATGGGAAGACGAGCGTTTTTATATTATGCTATCGGGTAAAGATGTGCTGATAGACCAGGTTCCGGCTAACCTTGCCCTGCCCATAAAGCGGCACCTGGATACGTTAAATATGGAGCCCTACAAACCCGTATCCGGTGAAATGGATCTCTACGTGTTTTATCCAGATGATCCTGAGCCTGAGCTTTTGCTCGTTGGTGCAGATGAAAAACTGGAAAACGGTGAGGCTGAAAACGACCTGGATACCGACCGTCCTGAAGAGGAACTGGAACAGGACCCCGGGGTTAATGAGCCGGGGGATGAAGAAGAAGGTGAAGGGGTCGATGCGTCAGAAATAGAACGGGATGCAGACGAAATTGAAAGGGAAACACAAGAATCAGAAAAAAAGAACGCGGTGACTCCATCCGAGGGAAATGCTGCCGATAAAGAAGTTCATGGGGAAGAAGTGAATGGTGAAGAGATTGAATCGGAAACAGACGTAGA
>SKMY01000054.1 GCA_007120815.1 Syntrophomonadaceae bacterium
CTCCTTCTCCCCTTCTCCTTCTCTTTCTTTTTGTGTTTATACCTTTGTTTTTCCTTTTAAAATTTTGGAAGCAAGAGAACCGTCCCCGTGCTTCCTTCCGGCTTCTGCGCGTTCCGGCACAAAAGCTGCAGGTTTTTTGGAGTAAAAACTTGACAAATGAATAAGCCGATGGTATCTTAAAAAGGACGGTTAGCACTCTCAAGGTTAGAGTGCTAATTCATGCAAGGGGGTATGAATATGGGGCTTAGCGCTCGCAAAAAAGACATCTTGCAGGCGGTTGTTACAGATTATATTAAATTGGCCCAGCCTGTAGGCTCAAGGTCAATTGCAAGGCGCTACCAGGTTGGCTTAAGTCCGGCAACGATTCGCAATGACATGGCTGACCTGGAAGAGATGGGTTACCTGTTACAACCTCATACGTCCGCCGGCCGGATACCCACGCAGAAGGGGTATCGATATTACGTCGATGAGCTGATGAAAACGGCGGACCTCGATGAGAGCGACAAATACAAGATCAAGCAGGTATTCGATTTTGAGAAGCTGAGGGAAATCGAAGAAATTATTAAGTATACGTCCAACCTGTTGTCTTCGCTGACCAATTACACATCGCTTGTTTTGGGTCCCCAACTCAAAAAGAGCGCCTTTAAAAAGCTTCAAATAATGCCCCTAGACGGCCAGAGAGCCTTGCTTGTGCTGGTTGCAGATACAGGGTTTGTGAAGAACAAGGTTATCAACCTTCCTCAAACCCTCTCAACAGGTGAGCTAAGCCGTATTGTTTCTTACTTAAACCGCCGCCTGGAAGGTCTGACTATTGATAAGATTACCTCCCGGTTGATCAGCGAACTCCGTCGCGATCTTTACCATCACATTAAATTTTTAGAGGATACCTTTATTCTCTTGGAAGAAAGCCTGGCAGAAGATGAGCGAAGGGTTTTCTTGGGCGGCACAACAAACATACTAAACCAACCTGAATTTGGGGATATTGAAAAAGTAAAAGTATTGCTTTCCCTGTTTGAGCAAAATACGCTGCTGGCCACTTTACTGGCCAGGCCTGTTGCAGGTGTTGAGGGTATTATCGTGCGAATCGGCAGTGAGAACATGCTGGAAGAAGTCCAGGAGTGCAGCCTCGTTATGGCCACATACTGCCTGGGCAAGGAGGTTGTGGGAACTATCGGCGTCTTGGGGCCAACGAGAATGGAATATTCCAGGACGATTGCTGTGTTGGAGCAAATCGTAAACCATTTACAAAAAATATAAGCGAAAGGAGTGAACTTCTTGTCTGAAGGAGGTTATATTTTTTCAGGAAAAGGCGAAAGAAATTCAAAGGAACAGGAAGGTAAAAACAGGCAGTACGGCGAATTTGAACAAAACAAATTTTCAGAACCCGATGAGTCTCCCACAGCTTATGAACCAGGCGAGATGTCATCAGATACGGACCCTGCGGACCCCTCCGGACCGGAAAACTCCCAGGAGCTGCAGCACAAAGTTGAACAACTTCAACAGGAAAACGAAGAACTGATGAACCGGCTGATGCGCCTTCAGGCTGAATTCGATAACTACAGGAAGCGTGTTCGAGCCGAAAAAGAAGATTTGGAAAAACACGCCAACTTCAATTTAATAAAGCGGTTGCTTCCGGTAATTGACAACCTGGAACGGGCCTGTTCAGCATCCGGGAATACTGAGACGATTGTCGAGGGTGTTCATATGATATCGCGGCAGCTCCAGGAAATCCTTGAGAAAGAAGGGGTAACACCGATTGAATGTCAAGGCAAGCCTTTTGACCCCAACTGCCATGAAGCCGTTATGGTGGAAGAAAGCAGCGAATATCCGCCCAATACCGTAACGGATGAGCTTCAAAAAGGCTATCGCATGAATGATAAAGTGCTGCGAGCCAGTATGGTGAAAGTGTCATCAGATTAAAAAACCGTTTATTTAAAAAATAATTAAAAGGGAGGCATACTTATGTCAAAAGTAGTAGGAATTGACTTGGGAACAACAAATTCGGCTATCGCTGTTCTTGAAGGTGGAGAGCCAGAAATTATTTCCAATGCAGAAGGCAGCCGTTTGACCCCTTCTGTGGTGGCTTTTAGCAAAGAGGGAGAGCGAATCGTCGGTCAAGTAGCCAAGCGCCAGTCCATAACGAACCCCGACCGCACCATTGCGTCCATTAAGCGGGAAATGGGGACGAACTATAAAGTAAACATTGACGGTAAAGAATATACGCCCCAGGAAGTATCAGCCATGATCCTGCAGAAGCTCAAGGCCGACGCTGAGAGCTACCTGGGCGATAAAGTGGAAAAAGCTGTTATTACGGTGCCTGCGTACTTCACCGACAGCCAGCGGCAGGCTAC
Source organism: Syntrophomonadaceae bacterium (assembly GCA_007120815.1). The sequence continues at coordinate 2,352 of SKMY01000054.1, forward strand.
GAAAGATGCCGGCAAGATTGCCGGCCTGGAAGTGCTGCGAATTATTAACGAGCCCACAGCGGCCTCACTGGCTTACGGTCTGGACAAGGGAGAAGACCAAACCATTCTGGTTTACGACCTGGGCGGGGGTACCTTTGACGTGTCAATCCTGGAACTGGGCGACGGGGTATTTGAAGTGAAAGCCACCAGCGGGAATAACCGCCTGGGCGGAGACGACTTCGACGACCGCATCGTCGAGCACCTGGTTGCCGAGTTCAAAAAAGAGGCGGGGGTTGACTTAGGCAAGGATCGCATGGCCCTGCAGCGCCTGAAAGATGCAGCGGAAAAAGCAAAAGTCGAGCTGTCCAGTGTCACAAACGCCAACATCAATTTGCCCTTTATTACGGCAACTTCAGATGGGCCCAAGCACCTGGACATCAACTTAACCCGGGCGAAATTAGAAGATCTGATTTCCGACCTGGTGGATAAGACAATCAATCCCATGAAGCAGGCTCTGTCCGACTCCGGGATTGATGCCAACGAAATCGACAAAGTCATCCTGGTGGGCGGTTCTACCCGCATACCGCTGGTGCAAAAAGTGATCAAGGATGTTCTGGGTAAGGATCCCCATAAAGGTGTTAACCCGGATGAAGTGGTCGCCATGGGGGCAGCTATCCAGGCCGGGGTGCTTTCCGGCGAAGTAAAAGACGTTTTGCTCCTTGATGTCACCCCGCTTTCTTTGGGGATTGAAACGTTGGGCGGCGTCTTTACTAAAATCATCGAACGCAATACCACCATACCCACATCCAAGAAACAAATATTTTCCACGGCAGCGGACAGCCAGACCAGCGTGGAAATCCACGTCTTGCAGGGCGAGCGGCCCATGGCCAACGATAACAAAACCCTTGGACGCTTTATGCTGGATGGGATCCCTCCGGCGCCTCGGGGCGTGCCGCAGATCGAAGTGTCCTTCGACATTGACGCCAACGGAATTGTCAATGTTTCCGCCAAGGACCTGGGAACAGGCAAGGAGCAAAAAGTGACCATTACGGCTTCTTCGGGCTTGAGCAATGATGACATCCAGGATATGGTAAATGAAGCACAGAAATTCGCCGACGATGATATCAAGCGTAAAGAGCTGGCGGAAACCCGAAACCAGGCCGACTCGCTGGTTTATTCCACGGAGAAAACCATGCGTGACCTGGGCGACAAGGTAGACAGCGACAAAAAAGAACAGATAGAAAAGCGAGTTCAGGAACTTAAAGACGCCATCGGTGGGGAGGACGTTGAAAAAATTAAATCCACATCGGAACAACTCAGCAGTGAATTGCATGAAATATCATCAAAGATATATGAACAGGTTCAGAAAGAGCAGCAGCAAGCTGCCGGTGGCGGAGCGATGCACGGCGAAGCTGAAGACCAGGCGGCCGGCCAGGAGACAGGGGCCGAAGGCCAGGAAGATGTTGTCGATGCCGATTATGAAGTCGTGGATGATGAAGAGGAGAAAAAGTAAGCCAACTTAAGCCATTGGTTTTAGAAAGGGCTGAATAGATTTATGGCCAAGAGGGATTACTACGAGGTATTGGGGATAAGCCGCAGTGCCAGTCAGGAAGAAATAAAAAAAGCATATCGACAGCTGGCCCGGAAATACCACCCCGACGCCAACTCCGGTGATGAACAGGCTGAAGTAAAATTCAAAGAAGTGAAAGAAGCGTACGACGTATTAAGCGATCAAAGTAAAAGAGCCAGCTACGACCGATTTGGCCATCAGGATGATTTTCAAGGTTTCGGTTCCGGTGGGTTTGAAGGTTTCGGGGACTTTACCTCCGGGGTTGAGGATATTTTTGAAGCCTTCTTCGGCGGCGGCTTCACGTCAGGCAGCCGCCGCCGCTCTTCTTCAGGTCCAAGGCGGGGTTCTGACTTGCGCTATGACCTGGAAGTGACCCTTGAAGATGTGGTTCATGGGAAAACAGCCACCCTAACCATTCCCCGGACGGAAAATTGTTCCCGGTGTGAAGGCAGCGGAGCCAAGGAAGGAACCAGGCCGGAAACCTGTAACGCCTGCGGCGGGACGGGGCAGCAGCAGGTGGTGCGAAACACGTCGTACGGCCGGTTTGTCAGTGTCCACACCTGTAACAGCTGCCGGGGTGAAGGGCGAGTCATCAAAGAGAAATGTCCCGACTGCCAGGGTGAAGGCAAGATGATGAGGGAAAAGAACATTGAATTAAACATACCTGCGGGGGTAGATAACGGCTCAAAGCTTCGCGTACCGGGGGAAGGAGAGGCGGGAACCCGGGGAGGACCTCCGGGGGATTTGTATGTGTTCATCCATGTCCTTCCCCATGACTTGTTCCGCCGCCAGGGCAACAACATCCTCTGCGACGTTCCCATCAGCTTTGTGGATGCGGCACTGGGCAATGAAATTGATGTGCCCACCATTGACGGCAAGACCAAGCTCCGGATTCCCGAAGGCACCCAACCGGAAACCCAGTTTACCATCCGGGGTAAAGGGATACCCAACATTAGAGGGTTTGGAAAGGGCGACTTAGTTGTCAATGTAAAAGTGGAGGTTCCCCGAAAGCTCAATGCCAAGCAGAAGAAAATATTGCAAGAATTCGCCCTGGAGGGCGGCGGAAAAATAACCGGCCATCAAGGACATCACGAGAAGAGTTTTTTCGACCGAATGAAAAGCACCTTTGGAGGGAAGTAAAAAGCGCCGGGAAAGTCACCTCTGACTTCCCGGCACCTTGTTCTTAAAGGTCTTTCTCCATATTTTCCCTTGGTCTCTATCTCCAGTAGACTGCTGTAAACCCCAGTTTTTTTGATCCCTTTTGCTGTTGCTATATTCATGATTGTAGGAGCGATCTAAATTGACCTCCTGGTTTTATGTAACGTCCGAAGTGCTTAATTCCAATCCCGTTTACCTGGACGGGGATAACCTCCGTCACCTAAAAGCCCTGAGAATGAAAAAGGGCGATGCCCTGGTGCTTTCCGATGGCATGGGACGGGCGGTCCAGAGCCTCCTGGAAGCCCTGGAGAGTGAACGGGCTGCAGTACGCCTTCAAAGTGAACTGGAGAGCTGCTCCGAACCGGGCATCAGCCTTCGGCTGTTTTTAGGGATCACCAAGGGCGATAAGATGGACATGGTGGTTCGCCAGGCGGTCGAATTGGGATGCAGTGAGATCATCCCGGTAGTTACTAAACGAACCGTTGTCATGGCCTCCCCTTCCAAGTGGGAAAAACGGGCCGACCGCTGGCGAAGCATTGCCCTTTCTGCGGCAGCCCAGAGCCGGCGCTGTGTCATTCCAAAGGTGCTGAACCCCCTGCTTTTTAATGATATGCTTCCTTTGTTGGGACAAGACAGCCTGGTTATTGTTCCCTGGGAAGAAGAAAAAGCCATTAGCCTGGGTATGCTATTGAGACAGTATGAGCATCCCCCCGATTCTGTTTCCATCTTTACGGGCCCTGAAGGCGGTATCTGCAGGGAAGAAATAGACCGCCTCCGGGAGCTTCCAACCGTACACCCGGTCTCTCTTGGACCGCGTATATTACGGGCAGAAACGGCCCCGATAGCCGTCCTGTCCGTGATCATGGGGTTTTGGGGAGATATGGGCAGTTTGAAGGAGATGAACAGGAGGTAATTTGTTGACGCAAAAAGTTGCCTTTCACACGCTGGGGTGCAAAGTCAATTATTATGAAACCGAAGCCTTAAAAGGGCAGTTTTTGCAGGAAGGTTTTGAACCCGTAAACATAAACGAAAAAGCCGATGTTTATGTTTTTAACACCTGTACGGTCACTCACCTTGCCGACCGCAAATCCCGCCAGGCCATCCGTCGAGCCAAACGGAAAAATCCCCAGGCCCTGGTAGCCGTTATCGGCTGCTACCCCCAGGTTCAACCGGAAGACCTGCTGGCCATGGAAGAGGTGGATCTCATTCTGGGAACCGCCAACCGCATGGAACTGCCGAAGCAGGTCAAAAAAGCCCTGGCCGACCAACCGGTTAAGGCCGATCGGGGTGTTCACCCTACAACCATCCCCCGGGTTTTCGAAGAAATGCCCTGGCAGCCGGGGCAGGGGCGGACCCGGGCATTTTTAAAGATACAAGATGGGTGTGACCACTTCTGCAGTTACTGTATCGTCCCTATCGCCCGGGGACCCTTGCGAAGCCTGCCTCCCGAGCGGGTCCTTCACTATTTAAGTGAAATCGGCCGGGCGGGGTACCGGGAAGTGGTCTTAACCGGTGTTCACCTGGGTCTTTACGGTGTTGATCTAGACCCTCCCCTGAATCTGGCCGAACTGCTGGGAAAAACAGGTGACATTCAGGGAATCGAACGATTTCGGCTCAGCTCCATCGAACCGGCGGATATATCCCCGGAACTGGTTCAGGTCGTAAAAGACGATAACCGGATTTGCCCCCACCTGCACGTTCCCCTGCAAAGCGGTGACGACCAGGTGCTGGAGGCCATGAAACGCCCCTACAACACGATGCAGTTTTATTACCTGGTCCAATACCTTCATGCGGAAATAGACGACCTGGCCATCAGCACCGATATCATTGTTGGTTTTCCCGGGGAAGAAGCGGTCAACTTCCATAACACGTATACTTTTGTCAAGAAATGCCAGTTTAGCCGGTTGCATGTTTTTAAATACTCGCCCCGAAAAGGAACCCCTGCAGCCGAGATGCAACCCCAGGTGCCTCCAAAAGAGAAGGAGGACCGCAGCCGGCAGATGATTGAACTGGGGGAACAGCTGGCATTAAATTACCAGGGCAGATTCCTGGGCAGAACCCTGCCTGTATTGCTGGAGAGCCGCGTAAGTCTGAATGAACGGCCGGAAACGGAGAAAAGCCCTCCGGCCTGGGAAGGGCTTACACCCAATTACCTTCGAGTTCGTCTGCCCTGCCAGGGAGCGTCACAGGGGGAGGTTTGCCCCGTTAGGCTGGAGGCTTCTTTGCCAGGTTATGTTTTGGGAAAGCGGACGTACCGCTAGCGGGCTGCATTCCAATAGACCTCTGGATCGTATATCACGGAAATAAAGCTTCGTGGAATATTCGTTTTTCCCCCTGCATATAATCTGGAAGAAGAATGTTTGCAGGGGGGAAAGATGATGAGGAAAAAAGCCAGCAGATTTTTTATTGTCGAGGCGCGCAGGATGATTCCATTGGTATTTTTGTTGGTACTACTCTTGGGGCTCACCGTATACGATAACTTCTTTCGCGTTGAACCCACTGTAGGGAGTCCGGAGGGATTTGAAGAAGGGATAGCTTTTACCACAACCGACTGGGGGCCGCTGACCTCTCCAACATCTTTTACCATAGCAGCCACCCACGATGAATGGGCTCAGCTTTCCCTGGAAAAAGGGCTGACTTTACCGGACTATCCATTTAATGCCCAGGAAGAACTGGCTGTTTTCGCAGTAAACAGTGAAATTCAGGGCATACAAATTATCCCGCGCTTTGAAGAGATCGTGGTGCAGGTTCTGGTGGAGCCCAAAGACAACTTCTATCACGTGGTGACCGTGGACCGAAAAGCAGTGGATCATGAACAAGCGGTTTGGAAATTCGTAAATCAGGACAACATGCTGCTAAACCGTATTATCCCCTTCTGGCATGACCAGGAAGAAAACGACGACGATGAGGATGAAGAAGAGGAAGAAGAGGTAATGGAGAAGTAGGCCGAAGTAGGGGTCGAAAAAAGTAGGGATCGAAAATAAAGGGGCTGGAAGGGAACCGGGTAAGCCCCCCCGGCCCCCTGCAATCTGTTTGCGATGGCTTAAGAACTCCCGTGGCGCTTTTGAACCGGTGCCCCGGTTTATTCCAGACCCAATTCCGGTTCTATGTCCAGGATATCCTCCATGGCTTCACCAATGATTTTCTGAATATCCGTCAGCATGATACTGAATCGATATTCAGCTTCCAGGTATTCTTTTACGGTCATATTTAGATTAATCACTTCCATGAGCCTGTTTAAACGCTCTTCCTGCTCCGGTGCGACTTCAATGCCGGAGAGTTTTTGTTTTTGAAGTTCAATTTGGTTCTTCCTGAAATCCGTTAACATTTCTTTTGCGCTGCTGTCGCCATCTAGTTTTTCCTTGGCATGCAAAAAATTTTTGTACTCCGGTGAAACCTTGATGGCTTTGGCCAGGGCATACGCGTGATCATAAACGTTCATTCAACCGCCTCCTTCTCCATGACTATCTTTATTGCTCAATTTTTGTCGACCTTCCTGGTGGCCAACCCCCCGGGGTGGACAACCCCCGGGAAGACGAGGCACCCATGAAAGAAAGACTTTTTCATATTATAGCAAACCGCGTAAATCTTTAAAAGGTTAGTATTCCTAAAAAGCAATAAAAATGATATAATAAGGGGCAGAATGTACTGAAAGGAGCGGTTTTTTTGGAAAACTGCATATTCTGTAAAATTGTTGCAGGCGAAGTGCCAGCCCAAATCATTTATGAAAATGACCATGTCATTGCCTTCAATGATATTAACCCCGTTGCACCTGTACACGTTTTAATTGTCCCGCGTATACATATACCTTCTCTGAATGAACTGGAGGCGGGTCATACTGAAATCATGGGCCAGATGATGTTGGCTGCAAAAGAAGTGGCCAGGCAGCAGGAAATAGCAGAAAAAGGGTATCGCCTTGTATCAAACTGCGGTGCTGATGCCGGACAGGTTGTTTATCACATCCATTTTCACTTGTTGGGTGGGCGCCCCTTCGGCCACAGCCTGGTCGGGAAAGGGTGAATATTTGGACGCATAAATCCCATCGTGTGACGAGCAGTGACAGCAGCAAAAAATTATTTCCCCGTTATACCGCTAAACACAATATTAAATATAAACAAATACCCCTTACAAAAGGATAGAGTGCGATTTTCCCATTTTTTTCCCTTCGTTGACAGTGTTTTTTTGAAAAGGTATAATATTGTGTTGAATGGTTTTATATTTCTCGGTATGGAAGCGGTAATTGTAGATGCCAGGTTTTAGGCGGAGGGAGGGATATTGATGCCGGAAATTAAAGTAGGTAAAAACGAAAGCCTCGATAATGCCCTGAAAAGGTTTAAAAAACAGTGTGCAAAAACAGGAATTCTTTCGGAGGTCCGTAAACGAGAGCATTATGAAAAACCCAGTGTGCGTCGCAAAAAGAAGTCCGAAGCAGCACGAAAAAAGAGGAAGTTCTAACAAGGGGATTCATGGAGGCGATGCCTTTGAGTATTCTAGAACAATTGGTGGAGGACCAAAAAACCGCCATGCGGGCCAAAGAAAAACTTCGTCTCGGTGTCATTCGCTACTTACGAAGTGAATTAAAAAATGCTGAAA
>SKMY01000263.1 GCA_007120815.1 Syntrophomonadaceae bacterium
AATATACTGACCTAAAAGAAAACCATTGATCAGGAAAAAAAGCGCAAATAAGCTTGCCAGCAGGATTTGTCGAAACACAGCTTCCCCATCCAGTTCTTTTCTAAGTTTTGTAAAATATTTTATTCGGTTTTTTTTGCCAAAATCCTCTTTTTGAGAATTTATTAACGGGTAATTTCTTTCAAAAGCTCAAAAAAGCCGGGGAACGAAACCTCCACCGATTCTACTCCCTTTATAGTCGTTTCCTTTTCTGAAAATAATCCTGCCACGGCCAGGGCCATGGCAATGCGGTGGTCGCCGTGGCTGTAACCGCGTCCTCCTGCAAGTGTTTTCCTACCCTGGATAGACAGGCCGTCAGGGAACTCTTTTATTTCAGCCCCCAGCGCTCCCAGCTCCCGGCTCAATGCGTGCAGCCGGTCGCTTTCCTTGACACGAAGCTCACCTGCTCCCTCTATCCGGGTTGTACCTTCGGCAAAGACCGCAGCAACGGCCAGAACAGGAATTTCATCGATCAGTCTGGGAATCATTTCGCTTTTTACAGTCACCCCTCGCAGCCTGCTGCCGCCTTTCACGCAAACGTCACCAACGGGCTCACCATTATACACCCTTTCGTTCAAAACGGATAGTTGCACACCCATCTGCAGCAATACATCCAGCAGGCCCGTTCGGGTAGGGTTAAGTCCCACGTTCTCCACGATAATTTCACCCGCCGGCGCCAAAGCAGCCGCCACCAGGAAAAAAGCCGCCGATGATATATCTCCAGGAACCTTTATCCGCTCTGCAGCCAGTGTTTTTACCGGTCCTTCCACGATAATTTCCCCGCTTTTGCCCCAATTTATCGGAACGCCGAGATGAAGGAGCATCCGTTCGGAGTGATCTCTGGACAGACCGGGTTCTGTGATGATTGTCTTTCCCTTGGCCTGGAGCGCCGCCAGCAGGATAGCGGATTTTACCTGGGCACTGGCTACCGGGGAATGAAAGGTGATGGGGGACAGGGCCCCTCCCCGGATAGACAGCGGCAGCAAGGTTCCCTCTTTACGCCCGTCAATTTGGGCGCCCATCTGTTTTAGTGGTTCGGCTATCCTGGCCATCGGACGCTTCGTCAAAGAATCGTCTCCGGTTATGACTGAATGGAACGGACGGCCCGCCAACAACCCGGCCAAGAGCCTTGCAGTCGTCCCTGAATTGCCCGCATCCAGGACGCAGGAGGGTTCAACCAGGCCGTCAATCCCCCGCCCCTGGACCCGGATCACCTGACCGTCCTCCTCCAGCTGGACACCCAGGTGTTTCATGCATTGAAAGGTTGATCGGGGATCTTCCGCGTTAAGAAACCCCTCAACCTCCACCGTGCTTTCCGTCAAGGCTGAAAGGATAATCGCCCTGTGGGATATGGATTTATCTCCTGGAACCGTGATCGTTCCCCGGCAAAACGCTGCAGGCTCAACCGTTATTTCCATGCCTTGCAACCTCCTTTAATCGGGCTTATGTTAACAGCTACCCTTTCTTCCAGCAGCGATAGCCCTCTTTCTCTAACACCTCCAGCGCACCGTTACGCTCTTTAAACTGATTGAAAGCCAGGCGAATGCTCCCGCCCTCTTCTTCCCGGTTTCTCAGCATCTCTATCTCACTGATATTATACCCTGCCTCACCAACCAGCGTTGCCACCTTGCCGATAACTCCCGGCACGTCGGGCAGCATAATAATCAGCTCAAACAACTCCGGCAGCATGCCCTTTCCGCGGTAAGGCAGCGACTGGCGATAGTCCCTGGCCCGTTCAAGGGAGTTTCGCGCCTCTTCTTCCTGCTGATTTTCTAAAAGGGCCCACAGGCGGCTGATCTCTTCCTGGAAGGAATGAAGGGCTTCCTTCAAGTAGCGAGTATTGGTGGTAAAGATGTCATACCAAACTGACGCGTCCCCCATGGCAATGCGCGTGGTATCCCGGAATCCGCCTCCGGCCAATGAGAGCAAAAGATCCTTTTCATTCCTGGAACCGTTCACCGTGTGAACCAGGGCTACGGCGAGCAGGTGGGGCAGATGGCTGACCAGGGCCACCAGGTGGTCATGCTTTTCCACGTCCAGTAGAACAGGGTGCGCTTTTATGGCGCATACCAGTGTTTTCATTTTTTCTACGGCCTGCTGAGAAGCCCCTTTTCCCGGAGTCAACAGGTAAACAGCATTTTCCAGCAACAGCGGGTCAGCGGCCTCAATGCCGGCCCTTTCCGAGCCGGCCATAGGATGCCCGCCCACAGCACCAACACCCGTGGGAAGCCATTTTTCCATGGCATCGACAATGCTCTTCTTCGTGCTTCCCACGTCAGTCACCACGGTCCCGGGGCTCAGGAAAGGTGCAATCTCCTGAAGCATGATTTCCGTCTGCCGAACAGGCAGCGCCAAAATGACCAGGTCCGCTTCCAACAAGGCCTGGGCCAGTGTTCCCGTCCGGTCAACCACATCCCGGGCCTTGGCTTCAACGGCAGTGCTATCCTTCAGGTCATAGCCCCAGCGCTCCCGGACCACACCGTAGCGCCCCAGGGCCATACCCAGTGAGCCTCCCATAAGACCCAGTCCAATGATACAGCATTTATTGAATAGGGGGTTTTCAGATCGTCCTTCCAATGCTTTGGGCCACCCTTTCAACCAGCTTTTTTAACTCAGAAAATTTGCCCGGGGTTAGAGACTGAGCCCCGTCTGAAAGCGCTTCCTGGGGCCTGGGATGGACTTCAATCAAAAGGCCGTCTGCCCCGGCAGCCACCGCAGCCAGACTCATGGGGGTCACCCAGCGCCAGTCCCCGGTTCCGTGGCTTGGATCAACAAATACAGGCAAATGGCTCAATTCTTTGGCAATGGGCACTGCGCTGATATCCAGCGTATTGCGGGTATACGTCTCAAAGGTCCTTATGCCGCGTTCACACAATATTACCTGGGAATTCCCCCCGCTGACAATATATTCCGCAGCCATCAGCCACTCTTCTATCGTAGCCGACATCCCCCGTTTTAGCAAGACGGGACGACCAATCCGGCCCAATTCGCTCAAAAGCCGGAAGTTTTGCATGTTCCGAGTACCCACCTGGACCACATCGGCATAGCGCGCAACAATCTCCACGGAATGTTGGTCCAGCACCTCAGTTATGATAGGCAACCCGGTACGATCCCTGGCTTCGGCCATAATTTTCAAGCCCTCCTCTTCCAGCCCCTGGAAACTATAAGGGGAGGTGCGCGGTTTGTATGCCCCGCCCCTTAAAAAATGAGCCCCGGCTTCTTTCGCCCTGTCCGCTGCTTCCAGGAACTCTTCCCGGCCTTCAACCGCACACGGTCCCGCAACCAGCACCAGATTATCTCCGCCGATCAGCGTGCCCCTTACTTCAAAGGATGATCTTTCCCGCCTGTACTCTTTGCTTACCAGCTTAAAAGGTTGGGAAATGATAACCACTTTTTCCACGCAAGGCATTACCTGCAACGCATCCCTGGCATCCTCCTTGGGCGCACCAATGGCCCCAATAATCGTGCGATTCTCTCCCGTTGAGCGGTGCACGCCAAAGCCCAACCTTTTCAGCCGGTTCTCCACCTCCTGTATTTCTACCTCTTCAACCCCCGGGTTCAGAACGACAATCATCTTTAACAACCTCCTTGTTATAATCTAACCTGTATCAAAGCGACCATTCACTGCGCTTAAGTTTGCAGGTCGGCCGGCGAAAAGCTTGAACTTAAGCCCCGGCGCTTTTAAGCGAAGAGCAACCGGAGCCGATACCGGGGAAGCGGAAACTCCACTCCCATACTAAAAAAGCTTCCATCCCCTCAGGGACGGAAGCTCCTGCTTCACGCGGTACCACCCTGGTTGAGCATCTGCCACAGCATACTCCACCTCTTCACAGGATACGGGCCTGTGTTCATAACCGGCCTTATATCCCCTTCATTTTAACGGCTGAAGTTCCCGTCAGAGCCTACTGATTACCAATTTGGTGTGTTTTCGGTCTGCTTCTCCAGGGTGTATTTCGGCAGCGGTCAAGCACCGGCTCGCAGCAACTCCGGCTCTCTGCAGCTTTCCCTCATGCGTACTTCTCCCCATCATCGATTTGCTATATGATTAAAAGCTATTTTATAACGTGCTCAGAGCATTTGTCAAGAAATATTTACACCGATTTTAATTCTGTTCCGATAAATGAAAGTTATCATGCAAAGTTTTCACAGCAAGGGGCAGGTCCTCTTGCTTGAGCAAAAGGGATATGGTGATGTTGGAGTCCCCCGACTGCAGGATCTCAACATTTTGCTCATTGAGCGCTTTTACCACGCGCGCCATAACCCCGGGCATGCTGTGCATCCCAACCCCGACAACGGAAACCTTGGCGCAATCTTTTTCCATGTGGTAAGGCATATCAAGGCTTTTTAGAATGCTTTCCACCTTGTAACTGTGTTCTTTTTTGACAATAAAGGCGTTAATATCGGGGAACACGCTAATCAGATCAATGTTAACACCTGCTTCTCCAATGGCCTGGAACATCTCCAACTCCCGGGCGGAATCGGGGGCATTAAACCGGATGATAAACTGCACCAGGTCCGTAGAGTGGGCAATCCCCGTGACGGCCCGCCGTCCCCGGGTGCTGTAATTTCCATCCCGTAAAGAGGACTCCCCGGTAATTAACGTTCCCGGGCCTGAATTATCAGGATTTTTCACAACGACAGATACATTGTTTCTCATGGCAACTTCCACGGCACGGGGATGAATTACCCGCGCTCCTTCATAAGCCAACTGGCAGACTTCGCCGTACGTAATTTGTTGAATTACTTTGGCCTCCTTCAAGAGGTTGGGGTCTGCTGTCATTATGCCAGAAACATCGGTATATATTTCGACTTTTTCTGCATCCATTGCAGCACCGAGGATAACCGCGGAGGTGTCGCTGCCCCCACGCCCCAGAGTATTGATCTCCCCGCTCACATCTGCCCCTTGAAAGCCTGCAACAACAGGGACTTTCCCCGCTTGAAGCATGTCTTTCAATCTGGCGGGCTGACAGTCAACAACCTCGGCCTCACTGTAGTGACCGTCGGTAATAAAGCCGGCCTGCAGCCCGGTTACAGCGCAAGAGGAAATCCCCCGGTTTGATAGCGCAGCTGCCATAACCACGGCGGAGATGGTTTCTCCGCAGGACATAACCAAGTCCAGTTCCCTAAGGGAAATATCCGGATATTCATCCAGGGCCAGGGATTTCAGGGTATCCGTGGCATAGGGGTCGCCTTGGCGTCCCATGGCTGAAACCACCACGACCACGTGGTATCCCTGGTCAAGGGATTCGTTGACACATTTAATCACTTTCTCGCGCTTATCAGGCGTCGACACAGACGTGCCCCCATATTTTTGGACAACAATTTTCAATTACATTCACCCCTGTCTCCAGTCTTAATCATTGAGCCGCTTTTTTTGCCATGTTTACCTTAATCATTGCTGAAATGTTGTCAACAATTCCGTCCCTTTAACCTGCTGGCCCGACACTAGATCAGCAGTTCTGCGATTTGTATAGAATTGGTTGCCGCACCCTTCCGGATATTATCCGATACCACCCACATATTTAAACCGTGGGGAACGGACCGATCCACCCGAATGCGCCCCACAAAGACTTCGTCCCGGTTTTCGGTATCAATGGGCATGGGGTAAAGCAGTTCGCCCGGATTATCCCAAACCACGACGCCGGGGGCATTTGCCAGAATTTCCCTGGCCTTTTCAGGGGAAAGGGGATTGTTCAGCTCAACATTCACCGCTTCGCTGTGGCCGTTAAAAACCGGCACCCGAACGGTCGTTGCCGTTACCGGCAGATCGGGGATACCCATAATTTTTCGCGTTTCCCGGATCATCTTCATTTCTTCCTTGGTATAATCGTCTTCTTCAAAAACGTCAATATGGGGAACCATGTTGAAGGCAATCTGGTGATTCTTTGCGGCCCCTTTAAAAGGTATGCGCTCCTTAATAACCTCCTGGTTATCCAGTACCGCCCGGCTCTGCGCAACCAGTTCATCAACGGCCTCTTTTCCCGCGCCGGAAACAGACTGGTAAGTAGCAACAACAACGCGCTTTAACCCTGCGGCCCGGTGAAGAGGCTGAAGCGCAACAACCATTTGAATGGTTGAACAGTTAGGATTGGCGATCAACCCCTTGTGTCCCTTTACCGCCTCGGCGTTCACTTCGGGGACAATTAACGGAACATCGGGCTTCATGCGAAATGCGCTGCTGTTGTCAACCACAACGGCGCCCTGTTTCACCGCCTCGGGAGCAAGCTCTTTGCTAATATCCCCACCGGCGCTGAAAAAAGCAAAATCAACTCCGGCGAAGGCCCCGGCTTTGGCCTCTTCCACGGGATAATCTTTCCCGTCGATAGTAATCGTTTTATTTACAGAACGCGCCGAAGCCAAAAGCTTCCAATCCTTCACGGGAAACTTTCGTTCAAGCAATACATCAATGAGAACCTGGCCAACGTTTCCGGTTACACCAACGATGGCGACATGATAACCCGCCACAGCGATCATCTCCTTTTTCCTAATCTATTCTATGATTTCCTTTATTGAAACTGAACCGCATTTTTTATTCGTTCCATGGCTTCCTTCATCCGGACTTTATCAACGGTTAACGCAATACGGAAGTATCCTTCACCGTGCTCTCCAAAACCCCGACCCGGTGTAACGACCACACCCGTTTCCTCCAGCAAGTGGGTAACGAAATCTTGTGACGTATATCCCTTGGGAACAGGAGCCCAGATATAAAAGGTCCCCCGGGGCGGTTCAATCGGCCATCCCTCTTCTCGAAGGCCCTTTATCACAACGTCACGCCTCTCTCGGTACATCTCCCGCAATTCTTTCATAAAGGGTTCCATCTGAGGATTGCTCAGCGCTTCAACCCCCGTGTACTGGATGGCTTTAAACAAGCCGGAATCCACGTTGGTCTTAAAGCGGTACAGGGCTTCCACGGCCTGGCGGCAGCCCACGGCATAACCGATCCGCCAGCCGGTCATGTTGAATGTTTTGGAAAGAGAACCGAACTCAATGGCAACATCTTTGCCGCCCGCCACCTCCAGGAAGCTCAAGGGCTCGTAATCATCAAAGGCCACCTCGCTGTAGGCCGCATCGTGGCATATGAGCAGCTCATGGTTTTTTGCGAACCTGACGGCTTCTTCAAAAAACCCGGGGGAAGCCACAGCCCCGGTGGGGTTGTTGGGATAATTTAAAAACATTAACTTGCCCTTTTGGGCCACTTCAGCGGGAATATCATCAAAGACCGGTAAAAACCCATTTTCCTTGATCAGGGGCATCATGTGGGGCGTGCCCCCGGCAAACCGGGTCCCGATTCCATACACGGGATAACCCGGGTCGGGCACCAGGTTGACATCACCCGGATCAGTAAAGCAGAAAGCGATGTGGGCAATGCCCTCCTTGGACCCGATCAGGGGAAGCACCTCGGTTTCCGGGTCCAGCGTTACACCGTGTCTTTTTTGATAGTAGGCAGCCACCGCCTCCCGGAAAGCTTTCAGCCCTTCATCCGGCGGATACGTATGGTTGTCGGCCTTGGCCACTTCTTCCTGCATACGCCGGATAATATAGTCCGGTGTCGGCGTATCCGGATCACCGATGCCCAGCTTGATGACGTCAACCCCTTTGTTGGTGGCTTCCCGGATTTTTTTGTCAATCTCGGCGAATAGATAGCGCGGTAACTGGCGAATTCTTTCTGATGCCTGAACGTTCATAACAGACTCCCTCCCACAAAATTATTCTTCTACTAGTCCAGGAGCTTATCCTACAAGAAGATTTCTCCATTGAAGACCTCTTCAGCGGGTCCCTCCATGTACACGGGGCCCCCTTCCTTCCACTGGATGTGCAGGGTGCCCCCGGGAAGATGGACATCTACGGATTCCTTCAGGCGACCCGTGATAATCCCCGCCACCGTTGATGCACAGGCCCCCGTTCCACAGGCCAGGGTCGGCCCTGCTCCGCGTTCCCACACCTTTACTCGTATTTCCCCCGGCCCGGTAATCTCTACAAATTCCACGTTGGTCCGCTTCGGAAACAAGGGGTGGTTTTCCAGCGCTGCACCCCACTTTTCCCAGGGGAGGTTTTCCAGGGAATCCAGAAAAATCACGCAGTGGGGGTTGCCCATCCCCACCGCGGTAAACTCAAAGTCCCTTTCGCAGGCCGTGATGGCCTCATTCACTGCGTGTCTGGATGGGCCGTCAACAGGAACCCGGTCGCTCTCCAGGATGGGTTGTCCCATGTTAACCCGAACGGACTCTACCTTTCCGTCTTCAACCTGCAGCGTAACCTCCTTGATCCCGGCACCCGTTTCAAAAGTCACCCGGTTATCAACAATCATCTTCTGTTCCCAGACGTACTTACCGAGGCAGCGAATGGCATTTCCGCACATTTCCGCCTCGCTGCCGTCAGGGTTAAAAATCTGCATGCGGAAAGGGGCCACCTCTGACCGGTTTAATAGAACCAGGCCGTCGGCACCGATACCAAAATTTCTGTGGCACAGTGCAGGGGCTTTTTCTGCCATTTCCGAAGGGTTATAGAGCCCTTCCAGGTTATTCACCACAATAAAATCATTGCCGAGGCCGTGCATCTTGGTAAATTCCAACATTATTACCGCCCTTCGTTTAAAACAATAGTAACTTCTCAATCCTTATATTGTTCCAATCACGCCCAAGAAGCGGAGCAACTACAAACAATATTGGGGTCTCCCCGAACGTTACAATACGTCCAGGGCAATCAGGTCCTCGTACGCCTCCCGGCGGACCACGATTCTCGGCTCCCCGTTGCGCACAAAAATCACCGCTGGACGCGGGTTCCTGTTATAATTACTGGACATGGAGTAACAATATGCCCCGGTGCTGAAAACCGCCAGGATGTCCCCGCTTTCGGCGGGAGGCAAAAAGATGTCTTTTATCAAAATATCCCCGGATTCACAGGCTTTTCCAGCCAGGGTAATCAGCTCTTCCGGCTCGCGGGTTACCTTGTTGCAGATGGCCGCCTCGTATTCCGCCTGGTAAAGGGCCGGGCGAATATTATCCATCATGCCCCCGTCTACGGAAACATAACGCCGGATCCCCGGAACGTCTTTGATCACGCCCACGGTGTACAGCGTAACCCCGGCCTCGCCGGTTATGGAACGACCGGGCTCCAACATGAGCTCAGGCAGGGGATAATCCCATTTTTTCGCCGCGCTTTTCAGGGCCAAAGCGATGTTCTCCACGAACCGCTCAATGGAGGGGGGTTTGTCTTCACGCTTGTAGCGGATACCCAGGCCACCGCCTAAGTCCAGCTCCCTGGCGACATAACCGGTTTTTTCCCGTACCTGGGCCATAAAATCGACCATAACCTGGGTGGCCACCACAAAGGGTTCCAGTTGGAAAATCTGCGACCCGATGTGGCAGTGGAACCCGGCCAAATCGATGGCATCTGATGCCTGTAGACATAACTGCACGGCTTCCATGGCACTGTTGTCCCCGATACCAAACCCAAACTTGGAATCCTCCTGCCCCGTTTGAATAAAATCATGGGTATGGGCTTCTACCCCCGGCTTCACCCTTAACATGACCGGCACCTTTTTTTCAGCGAACTGGG
>SKMY01000121.1 GCA_007120815.1 Syntrophomonadaceae bacterium
CCAACCCTGGATTTAAGAACGGTTATTTTTAAATTTTGGTTTGTTTATAAATTATAGCAAATGATGCTTTCTTAGGCAACGCCTTGATAGTAAATCTAAATAGTAAAAAGGGAAAAGGCGCGTTTTAACGAATATTATTACTTAAAGCTTCAACAAGATAAATAACAAAAAGCCCGTTGTCGTGGGTCCAGGGATTAAGAACACCTGCCTGGAATTAATGGCACAGCTTTAGGGAGGCACAACTAAAGAAAGGGAGGGGTAAACAAAAGGTGTGTGGGGAAAGCCAAATTAAAAAGCGGGTTTTTGTAACCAGGAAGGTGCCTGACGCGGCTTTATCAATCTTGAAAAAGTTCTTTGACTGTAGAATCTGGGATGAGACAGAAGTACCTGTGCCGCGGGATGTACTGCTGGAAGAGGCCGCACAGGCACACGGGATTTTTTGCATGCTTAGCGATTCCATAGATCAGGAGGTTATCCTGGCAGCACCTGAACTTGAAGCCATCAGCACAATGGCTGTTGGATTCGACAATATCGACGTGGTAACGGCCAAGGAGCGGGGAATTGCCGTAACCAATACCCCGGGTATACTGACAGAAACCACGGCTGACCTGGCCTTTGCCCTGCTGATGGCCACGGCCCGTCGCTTAATCGAAGGGAACAGGGCCGTTCATGGCGGAGAGTGGAAAACGTGGGCACCGTTGTACATGGCAGGTCGAGATATTTACGAAGCCTCCCTGGGTATTATTGGCATGGGGAGAATCGGCCAGGCCGTTGCACGGCGGGCCCGGGGATTTAATATGCCGGTTTACTACTATTCCCGAACGCGGAAAAAATATATTGAAGAGCAAATGGATGTTAATTACTTATCGATGGATGAGCTGCTTTCCCGCTGTGATTTCGTCTCCCTGCATGTACCCGCTACGGGAGAAACAACACAGCTGATTGGAGAACGCGAGCTGAAGTTGATGAAACCTTCGGCAATACTTATAAACACGGCCCGGGGGTCAGTAGTGGATGAAGTCGCATTGTACGAGGCGCTAAAGAGCGGAATTATTCGCGCTGCCGGATTGGACGTTTTTCAGGTAGAACCTGTTGACCCCGAACATCCCCTGTTGACCCTTCCCAATGTGGTTGCGCTGCCTCATATTGGAAGTGCCAGTGAAGAAACCCGCCTGCGCATGGCACGCACAGCGGCGGAAGACCTGGCTTCGGTACTGAATGGGGAAAAACCCCGGTTTCCCGTTTAAAAAGGAGTTCCTATGTCCAGGCTGATTGGAATTGCCCCCGACAGTTTTAAAGGGAGCCTTTCTTCCTCACAAGTAAGCCGCACGATTATCGCAGCTTGGAAGGAAGTGTGCCCCGAAGATCGACTGGCTGCTTTTCCCCTGGCCGATGGGGGAGAGGGAACGGTGGACGCCCTGGTTAACGCTACCGGGGGGGAGCAGCGGATCTGCCGTGTGCTGGATCCCCTTGGCAGGTCTGTGGATGCGGCCTGGGGCCTGCTGGGTGACAAAACAACAGCCGTTATTGAGATGGCCTCGGCTTCGGGACTGTACCGCTTAAGCCCCGATGAACGCAACCCCCTTTTCACCTCCACATACGGCACGGGACAGCTCCTGGTTGATGCGCTGGATAACGGCTGCCGGCGCGTGATCGTCGGCATTGGCGGCAGCGCCACCAACGATGGGGGCGCCGGAATGGCTCAAGCCCTGGGCGTCAGACTGCTGGACGGAAAGGGAAAACCTCTTCCCCCGGGAGGACGGTTTTTGAATCGCCTGCATCAAATATCTCTGGAAAATCTCCACCCCGGCATACCTCAAACCGAATTTATTGCCGCTTGCGATGTTGACAACCCATTGTGCGGCCCTGAGGGGGCATCAGCGGTTTACGGCCCTCAAAAAGGCGCAACACCGGAGATGATTGACGAGTTAGACCAGGCGCTCCAGCACTATGCAGCCATCTTGAAAAGGGAACTAAATGCCGATGTGCTTCAAGTCCCCGGGGCAGGAGCGGCAGGGGGGCTGGGGGCCGGGCTGATGGCCCTTTTAAACGCCCGGCTTGGCCCGGGGGTTGATTTGGTTATGGAATACAGCGGTTTTCGGGAGTGGCTGGAAAAAGAATCGGTAGACCTGGTGATTACCGGGGAGGGGGAAATAAACAGCCAGACAGCCCGCGGCAAAGTGCCTGTGGGTGTATCCCGGCTGGCCTTAAAACGCCACATCCCCGTTATTGCCCTGGTAGGGTCCCAGGGGGAAAAATACCAGGCGGTTTATGATCAAGGAATCAGTGCTGTGGTCAATATAATCACCCGCCCCATGACCCTGGAAGAGGCCATGGGGCGGGCAGAAGAATTACTGTTTGTTGCTGCCCAGGAACTTGCCCGCCTTAGCCGGGTCTTTTGATGCAAGGGAAGCAAGGGGAGGGAAGCAAGGGGGGAAGCAAGGGGACGGTTCTCTTGCTTCCCCGGTATTTAGGGGGTTAACAGCATCCTGGCAAAAAAGGAAGCAAGAGAACCGTCCCCTTGCTTCCTTTGCTTCCTGTCTTTTTTACTGAACGTGTTTTCTCCCGACCCTTGCAGCCATAACAACGGGATCGTAAACGGGGGAGAAAGGAGGCGCATAAGACAGGTCCAGGTTAAAGGCCTCTGAAACAGTCATCCCGGCGTAAAGTATGGTGGCGTAAACATCGATACGCTTTACGGCATCCAGGGGGCCGGCCAGCTGTGCACCCAGAAGGCGCCCGTCATTTTTGCTGGCAACAATAACACTTTCCAGGGTGCCGGTTCCCGGATAATAGCGCGCCCGGCTGTTGTTGGAAACCTGGTACTTAACTGGATTTAAACCGTATTTTTCCGCTTCTTCCAGGGTTAAGCCCGTTCTGGCAATGCCCAGGTCAAAAATTTTTGTGATAGCGCTTCCCAGGATGCCTGGAAAGGGTTCTGGTTTGCCGCAAATATTGGCTCCGGCCATCATGCCTTCACGGTTGGCCTTTAACGCCAGGGGAACATAGGCGGGCTGCCCGGTAATCCGGTTAAAGGTTTCCGCGCAATCTCCAGCCGCGTAGATGTTTTCAACGTTTGTTTGTAAAAACGTGTTTACCCGTACAGCATTTTTTATGCCCAGCTCGATGCCGCTTCCCTGGAGAAAATCAGTGACCGGCTGAACGCCTGCAGCAACCAGGACCAGGTCAAAAGCGAGTTTTCTATTATCGTTGGTAATAACAACGGCTTTTTCCGCTTCTTCTTCGATAGCCTGGACACCGGTATTCAAGTTTAGAATCACGCCTTCTTGTTCCATTTTTTCTTTGATGCGGTCGGAGATCTCAATTTCAAAGGTCCGGGCCAGGTCTTTTCTCCGGTGTATGAGGTGGGTTTCCAGCCCACGGGTTTTAAAGGCCTCCACCATCTCGACAGCAATGTATCCGCCTCCGATGACGGCGCAGTTCTCCGGCTTATTATTTTCAATAAAAGAAAGAATTTGCGCTGCGTCATCCATGCCTTTCAACGTATAAACCCGTTCAGAGGGTTTAAACTGGATCCCTTCCGTCATGGGGGCAGCCCCCGAAGCGATGACCAGGAAGTCAAACGGTTCCTTTGAATGGCCGTCGGGGGACTCAACCTCGACCTCTCCGGCAGTCGGGTTAACCCGGGTAACTCGCCAACCCAGGCGGAGATCAATGCCCCTTTTTTCCACTTCTGAAGGGTTAAGCTCGAACAGGCTGTCAAACTCAGGCACAATTCCCTCAATATAATAAGGCATTCCGCAGGCGGCAAAGGATATGTAGCGTCCCTTTTCCAGAACAACGGCCTCCCAGTCAGGCTTTAACCGCTTAACCTGGCTGGCCGCGCTTAACCCGGCGGCGTTTCCACCAATCACAACAACCTTTTTCATGGTTTTTCACCTCGTTAAGTTAGTAGTTTTGAATAATGCCTCTTTAAAGAGAATTGTATAATAATTGGACCCGGAATACAATAACAAATATATTTGACGGTATTTGATGGCACAAAAAGAGCGTTTTTGTCCTATCTAAAAAACGGAGGCCCCTTTGATAAGGGTCCTCCGCTACGCTCTAGAAGTGCCAGAACCGTCCCTTCAACTTCTTTTACAAACAGCCCTGAGACATATCAGCAGTTACTTTGCTCCTGTTTCAGCTTTAGTGTCCTTCTTTTTCGAACACGGGATCAATTCCGTCTCTGAGCAAGTCGGATTTGTCAACAAAGGTCACTGGCTCGCCAGCCATGTGTTCCAGGATAACCTGAAGCTCGCCCGTGCTTCGGCTGCTGACCAGGAAAATATCGCGTTCTTTGGTGACCCAGCGCCCCGTCCTGCTGCCGCCGATGTAGCGCTCAAAAACGTTCCAGGCCTCGGGGTTTAGCTCTACGTAACCGCCGGACAGTTTGCCTACACGGCTTCCGGAAAAAAAGGTGAACTCCCGGGGCTCATTGGTAAAGTAGACGTCGAGGTAATCGCCTTCAGTTGCTCCCCTGAACCGCACCACGTGACGGTAAAAATCGGTTTCATCCAGGGTGCCGGCCCGGTAAAACTCCAGTTCTTCCGGCAGGGCATCCAGGACCTTCAGGGTTTCCGGCCAGGCTTTTTTTACCTCTTCCAGGGTGGTTTCGGCGTTATATTCCCTTACGTTCATGCCCAAGAGTAAATCATTGGACCACTGGAACAGTTCATCCTCCAGCTCCGGGTTAACATTTAGCTCTTTAAACTCAACGATGAGCTGCCGGTTCTCGGGGTGGTTCAGAATTTTTCGCAGGGGAAGCTTGGTTTCTTCATCGATCCAGAGCTGGTGAAACGCTTCTTCGCCTGCATAGCGGTATTCCAACACGGTTGTTTCCCGGCCGAGGAATGACTTCACCCCGAGGACGTTAACCTCTTGGGCTTCATCCAGCTCCCAAACCGTGGTTCCGATATGGTAACGCCAGATTTCCCGCTCGGGAAAGAGGTTTTCCACTTCAGCGTTGTTGTTTGGCAAGAGGATGGCCAGCCGTTTTCCGTCGCTGATATACCTGAGTTCAACCCCGTCATAGCGATGATGAGCAGTGTACTTGTACGGCTTTTTATATTGAATATCGATGGTTTCGTGGAAGTCGATTCGGCCGTTGCTTTCAGATCGAATTTCCACTACACCGCTGTAGCTGTGCAGGTTTTCGTATGCCTTGACCACGGCCTGCACGATGCCCCCATTCTCCGGTCCGGTCAGGTTCAAAATGCCTAATCCGATAACCAGGAGAAAGGCCGCAGCGGCCGCAGCGCCTTTTAGCCAGCGAGAACGTAAGAATCTTTGGGTGGCGGTCACCCTGCCCTGCCTCAACCGCTTTACGGCACGGACCGTCTCGAACATTTCCTCCAGCTCCATGTCTACCCGTTCTCCTGATTTATAAATTTCCGGTTTTTGTTCACGGTTCAAATCGTTAATAAACTGGTCCATTTCCTGTTCATAAGGTTGTTTAGTCATGAAAATACCCTCCTTCGTCCAGCAGGTCTTTTAATGCGCGGACAGCCCTAAACTGTAAGCTGCGGACAGCGCCTGGAGTGCGTTTCATCCTTTTGGCCACCTCTTCTACCGGGCGGCCTTCAATTATTCTCCAGGTCAAAACTCGACGGTAATCGGGGTTGAGTTGGTTTAGAGCGCTTTGGATAGTCATTCTGTCCTCCACCTCCCGGGGTTTGTCAGCCAGGTCCCATCCCTGGTTTTGCAGTTCTTCGACAGAAAGGGTTCCCGGGTGTCGACCGCGCTTCCGCCACAGATCGGTCAGTAGATTTCTCGCTGCGGTAAAAAGGTACGGTTCTACTTTATCCACGTCCAGGCTTTCAGACTCAACGCGGCGGTATACCCGGTGAAAGGTGTCCTGGGTCAGTTCTTCGGCTTCTTCACGGTTTTGCACCCGGAAGTAAAAGAAACGATAGACCCGGGGCCAGAGCTCTTCAATGAGTGCTTCAAAGCCGTTTGCCTGTCTAGTGCTGTTTTCCAAATAAGTTCACCTCGATACCGCGCGATATCCTGAGCAAGCTCTTGCAACACTTAAGACGAAGGAGACGCGCTTTTGTTACGCTTACTTTTATCTTATCTAAAAAACATGAAAAAAGCCACGCCGCACCAATTTCATGTCGCATGGCTTTTTAATATTTTAAGCTGCACAGGCCTTTGTGTGCCTGCTGCCGCCTATGGCCTGACCAGATCACCTTTAGGGCTGATGGGCTCACCGGTATAAGTATGGCCGAAAAGAGCTTCCGGGGCACGGCCTTCCTCCAGGAACTTTACGCTTTTCACGTGGGGTTGCTCACAAAGGGAATGTACAATAGAGTAAACAGCCATGGTTTCACCGGCAGATCCCATTCCCACTTGTTTTTGCCTGTCAACAAAAGCTTTTGTCAGGTTTAAGTAAAGGGTCCCTGTAGAGGGAAGCTCGCCTGTCAGTATGATGACAATATTTTTTGTACCGCTGTCGTGGATGGTCCGGCGCAGGTCTGTTCTTTCAGGTCCTTTAAGCA
This sequence comes from Syntrophomonadaceae bacterium, assembly GCA_007120815.1. Next base: position 6,504 of record SKMY01000121.1, read on the forward strand.
ATTGGTTAAAGATTTCAGCGGACATTCTTTCTGCATTTTTGGGATCCACACCCATAACCTCCCGTTTTTCCGGGACAAGGTACTGGGCATTGCGGTCAGAAAAGTAAAGTGTCATTTCTAGCGGTCCGACAAAGACCGTGCGGGTGTCTCCGTCCCATTCCACCTGGGCGCCCAGAGCTTCACTAACAAAACGCAGGGGCACCATGGTCCTGTCGTTTGTTATTTCAGCAGGCACGTCCAGCCGGATTTCCCGTCCGTCGACCCGGGCCCTGGTGTCACCGATGATAAGGACGATTCGCCTTTCGTCCATTGTGATGGTGACTTTTTGTTCAGCACCGTCCCAGTCAACATGGGCCCCCAGCTCTTCGCTGACAAAACGGACAGGTACCATGGTCCGGCCATCTTTAATGTAAGGGGGAGAATCAAAGGCAATAGAGTTGCCGTAAACAAGTATCCGAATCGGTCTTTCTGTAGGCCTGATGGTTTGAATCCGCTCTTCCCCTTCCTGGGGGTCAGCCAGCCTGATGACTGCATCAGCTTGAGCGGGAACAAAGCCCAGGGGTACAACAAAGAGGGCCACTAACATCCAAACCAGAAGTGTTTTCTTCAAAACGAATTCCTCCTTCATTTAAAGATGATGAGTGAAAGTTTGGTTTCAGAGAAAAATAAACATGATTGCCATATTTTATTTATACATTAAGTATATCATTTTTTTATAAAAAACTCAATCGTTGTGCCCTGTAGGGCTCAGCAATGCTAATAATTGACGGAAAAAGTTGACAATGATAAAAAGGCGGGATAAGATAAAGCTATAATGTATCGCCAAATATTTTTAAAGGAGGGAAAGGCTGTGTTATCTGAAAAACTTTTGAAAGAGCTTAACGATCAAATCAAGTACGAGCAGTTTTCGGCAAACTACTATCTGGCCATGGCAGCCCACTGCGCTGCCGAAGATTTTAGCGGGTTTGCAAACTTTTTTGTTATGCAGGCCCAGGAAGAGCAGTTTCACGCCATGAAGTTTTTCAATTTTATCAACGAGGTCGGCGGACGGGTATTTATCAGCGCCCTGGATGAACCCAAGAACGAATACAAATCCTTGGAAGAAATTTTTACTTTGGCCCTGGAACATGAAAAATTTGTTACCCGGCGTATTTATGCGCTGATGGATTTGGCTACCGAGGAGAAAGAACATGCCACGATCAGCTTTTTGAACTGGTTTATCGATGAGCAGGTGGAAGAAGAAGCGTCCATGTCCGAGATTTTGAGCAAAGTAAGGCGACTGGGAGAAAAAGGGGAAGGCATCTATCATCTGGACAACGAGTTGAGCAAGCGGACGTTTACCCCGGAAGGGTAACAAAAAAATACGCTAACAACAGGTGCCGGCTGAGAGACCCAACCCCCACAAGTTATTCCACATTATAAAAATTCATTCCGAAACATTGACATTCTAAAAAAGTCGTGATACAATTTAGCTACCTGAAAGTCTGAAAGGTAGCTTTTTTGCGATGGTTTCACCAGGACTCTAAGATGGGTCTCCCTTTTTTTACCCTTTTTTGCGTTTCACGATGTGGAATAACATTTTGAAAACTTAAATCTTAAAAGAAATAAAAAAGAAAGAGGTGCCAAAGATGTGCGGAATTGCCGGGTTGATAAGCCACCAACGGATCAAGGAAAACGGAAGCCGGATCAGGCAGAGTATTGTTTTGCAAAATGATCGGGGTAACGGACTGGGGGCAGGTTATGGGGCTTACGGGATATACCCCGATTACAAGGACTTATATGCTATTCATGTCATGGCCGTGGATCCGGCGAGCATGATGGAAGTGAGGGATTACCTTCAGGAGCATTTTGTTATTCAGCACCTGGAAGACATTCCCGTGTGGAATTATAACATCCCGGATCACCCCCTGGTAAAGCGGTTTTTCGTCGAACCACGGGCTTCCAGGCTGGAAGAATCTCCGGTCCCGGTCAATGAAGATAACTATACCATTGAGAAGGTTATGGCCATCAACGACCGGCTGGAAGGGGCCTTTGTTTTCTCCAGCGGGAAAAACGTCGGGATTTTTAAAGGCGTGGGAACGCCGGCGGACATCTACGATTTCTTCTGCCTGGACGATTACGAAGGATATACCTGGTTGGCTCACAACCGCTTTCCCACCAACACGCCCGGATGGTGGGGAGGAGCTCATCCTTTTAACCTGCTAAGCTGGTCTATCGTCCATAACGGGGAAATTTCCTCTTACGGAATCAACCGGCGTTACCTGGAGGGTTTTGGCTATCAGTGCCGGTTGCAGACAGATAGCGAAGTGGTTGCTTATCTTTTGGATTTACTGATTCGAAGACACGGATTGTCTATCGAAGAAACCACACAGGTCCTGGCACCTCCTTATTGGGCTTCGGTGGAGCGTGAAAAAGACGATGAGGCCAAGCAAAAGCAGCTGGCTTTAAAGATTATTTATGAATCGGCCATGTTAAACGGCCCCTTTGCTATCCTGGCAGGTTTTGAAGGCGGTATGTTCAGCATTACAGACAATACCAAGTTGCGCCCCATGACAGTCGGGCAAAAAGAAGGTTATTCCTATTTTGCCAGCGAAGTTTCGGCCCTTTATGAAATGGAGCCCGCACTGGACCATGTTGTTACGCCCAGGGCAGGGCAGCCCTGTATCGTATACCAGAAATCCAGCAGTGTAGCCCAGGAGCAGGAAGTGACCATCAGGTAAGTGGCGTTTCCGCTTCCTGGTATCGGCTCGGTTTTTCTTCGCCCAGAACACGACACCAAAACACGGTTTTCAATATTTGTTTGAGGAGGGATTTATGATGGCACAACAGGTCAATGCTTCATCTTCTGTGTCAGAGCTTTCTAAAAGGGTAGACCCGGGGCTCAGGGCTGCATTCCGCCCGGTATTTAACCTGGATGCCTGCGACGGCTGCGGCGTATGCGCTCAGGAATGTTCCTTTAACGAGATAAAAATGGATACCCGGGCCGG
>SKMY01000251.1 GCA_007120815.1 Syntrophomonadaceae bacterium
TACTTCCATACCTTTTCCGTGCCCACTTCCACGCCCGACACCGCACAGACAACGACAACTGCGCTGTCGGCCACACGAAGAGCCGACTTGACATCGACGGTAAAGTCAAAAAACCCGGGGGTGTCCAGCAAGTTAACCTTAACACCGTCCCACTCAACAGGGGCCAACGAGGTGCCAATGGTTATCTGCCGCTTGATCTCGTCAGGATCGTAGTCGGTGGTGGTGTTGCCTGCGTCTACATTGCCCAGCCGGTTGATCGCGCCGGATGTATATAGCATGGCCTCGGTGAGAGACGTTTTCCCCGCTCCTCCATGTGAAATGAGAGCAACATTGCGAATCTGTTCCGTGTTATATTTCTTCATTTTTTCCCGGTTCCCTAACAAAACCATGGGAACCAGGTCCACACCTCCTTTTCGGGTTCATTGATTGCGTTGACAGCCCGATATGGTTATTTTGTAACTAATCAGTGAACCATAGACGCCACGGGGACGACGCCACGGGGACGGTTCCGTCGTCTTTTTTTCAGACCTTGGTTGACCGGCGCCGGTTGTACTGAATAGTGACGTTATTTTTTGGGTTCTTCTTTTTTTTCAAAATCCCTTTTATCATCACAGTGCGGACATTTACGCGGCTTGCAGCGTCCTTCTTTTTCAAAGCCGCATTGGGGACAGCGCCATATGGCCACCATGGCTCACCTCCTGTACCACGAACGGAAAAATTAACGTCGGTTCATGTGTTCCACGATTAAATCGCCCATTTTTTGGGTTCCCACTTCTATCTTGCCCTCCGACATAAGCTCCGCACTACGGTAGCCTTTTTCCAGCACCTTTTCTACCGCTTTTTCTATAGCCAGGGCTGCCTCCTCATGTTTCCAGGCAAACCGTAAGAGCAGGGCAGCGGACAGCACTGTACCCAGGGGGTTGGCTTTATCCTGGCCGGCAATTTCGTTTACGGGGCCGTGGATCGGGCCGAAGAGGGATGTTTTCCCTTCTTCTCCCAGGGTGGCTGATGGAAGCACACCGACTGAACCCACCAGGACGGCCGACGCTTCATCACTTAGTATATCCCCAAAAATGTTGGAGGTTAATATCACGTCAAAGTTGCCCGGGTTCAAAACCAGCTGCATGGCGCAGACATCCACGTACATAAATTCCAGCTCAACGTCGCTGTATTCCCGGTGGACCTCCCGGGTCGTTTTTCTCCAAAGCCGGGAGCTTTCCAGAACATTGGCCTTATCCACACAGGTCACCTTCCCTTTTCGGGTCCTGGCAATTTCAAACGCCCTGCGGGCAACCCGTTCAATTTCAAAATCGGCATAAGTCATGGTATCGGAAGCCCGGACACTGGAGCCAAAGGCACGCCGCTCCTTGGGGCCGAAGTAAATGCCACTGGTTACTTCTCGAATAATTAAAATATCCACATCGGTTAAATACTCCGCCTTTAAAGGGGCTTTATCAAACAAGCTGGGCAGAGGTCTGGCGTAACGGAGGTTGGCATAAACATCCAACTCCTTGCGCAGATTTAAAAGCGCGGTCAAGGGCCGTTTGCTCAGGGGATAGTCCTCCCACCTGGGGCCGCCAAAGGTGCCGTGCAGCACAGCCCTGGCATTTCGACACGCACTTAGTGTTTCTTCAGGCAGGGCGGAGCCCGTGTTATCGAGCGCTTCTCCGCCGGCAGCCATTTCACTCAACACCAGGTCCAGGTCGTAGAGTCGGGTTGCGGCGTTCAACGCTTTAACGCCTTCAGCGACCACTTGAGGGCCGATCCCATCGCCTGGCAGGACGATCACCTTGTTATCATTCACCTTTTTTCACCTTCTCTCTTACATAATTAATGAGGCCTCCCCGGGCCATAATCTCCTGCATAAAGGGGGGAAAAGGGATGGCTGTGTATACCTTTCCGCTGGCGTCTCGGATCTCTCCTTTTTGCAGGTTGACATCCACTTCATCGCCTTCCTTCTCTTTCAAGGCCGAAGCAGCCTCAACCGATTCCAGGATAGGCAGGCCGATGTTGATGGCATTTCGGTAAAAAATTCGGGCAAAGCTTTCGGCAATGACGCAGGAGACACCCGCCCCCTTGATGGCCAAAGGCGCATGCTCCCGGGAACTGCCGCAGCCAAAGTTTTTACCGGCCACAATGATATCCCCGGGAGACACTTTTTGGGGAAAGGTGGGGTCTGCATCTTCCATGCAGTGGGCAGCCAGCTCTGTCATATCGGTGGTGGTGAGATAACGCGCTGGAATAATGGCGTCCGTGTCAATGTCGTCTCCAAAGATCCAGATTTTACCCCGGATCATGCTCATGTTATTTCACCTCCCCAAGTTTTTCTGGATGAATGATCTGTCCTGCAACGGCGGAAGCTGCTGCCACTGCAGGGCTGCTTAGATAAACACCGCTTTTGGGGTGCCCCATACGACCTACGAAGTTTCGGTTGGTGGTCGCAAGGGATATTTCCCCTTCGGCTAGAATTCCCATGTGCCCGCCCAGGCAGGGTCCGCAGGTGGGAGTGCTTACGGCGGCGTCGGCTTCAATAAAGATTTCCAAGAGCCCTTCACGCATCGATTGGAGATAGATGGCCTGGGTGGCCGGGATAACGATCAACCGCACGTGGGGATGTACCTTTTTCCCTTTCAAAATCTCGGCTGCCTGGCGCAGGTCTTCCATTCGGCCGTTGGTGCAAGAGCCGATAACGACCTGGTCAATGGCGGTGCCAGCCAGTTCAGATACGGGCTTCACATTGGCCGGGCTGTAAGGCGCGGCAACCTGGGGCTCCAGCTGGCTAACATCCCACCGGTGCTCCTGAAGTACCGGTGCATCCTTATCGCCCAGCACCGGCTCAAAAGGCCTTTTATTTCGCCCTTTCACGTAACTCAAGGTGATTTCATCGGGTGCGATCAAACCGGCCTTGGCCCCGGCCTCAATGGCCATGTTGCAGATGGTAAAGCGCCCGTCCATGTCCAGCTTCTCAATCACAGGGCCGGCGAACTCCAAGGCGCAGTAGCGAGCACCATCTACACCCAGTTGTCCGATGGTGTACAAAACCAGGTCTTTACCCGTAATACCCGGGGGAAGTGTTCCTTCAAAAATAATTTTTATGGTGGGAGGAACCTTGAACCAGAGCTCACCGGTGGCCATAACAGCGGCCAGGTCCGTGCTCCCAACGCCAGTGGCGAAGGCGCCCAGCGCCCCGTACGTGCAGGTATGGGAGTCTGCACCGATAACCACCTCGCCGGGCAGCACCAACCCCAGTTCGGGCAGCAGCGCATGTTCGATGCCCATGCGGCCTACTTCGTAGTAATGCTCAATATTGAAACGCCTGGCGAATTCCCTCATCCCTTTCACCTGTTGAGCTGTCTGGATATCCTTGTTGGGGGTAAAGTGATCGGGGATCAGGGCGATGCGCTCCCGGTCGAAAACAGTGTCAACACCAATCTTGTTAAATTCCTGGATCGCCACCGGAGCAGTAATGTCATTCCCCAGGGCCATATCGATCCGGGCGTTGACCAGTTCCCCGGGGGAGAGGTTTTTTCGTCCTGAAGCTTTAGCCAGGATCTTTTCTGCCATGGTATGCCCCACGATGAATGCCTCCTTTATTAAATTGCTATTATGTCAGGTTGTCATTTAGAAATGGCTCTGAGCAAAAAAAACAGCCTCAGCCGGATGCTTAAGTTTGCAGCTCGGCCCCCCGAAAGGACCGAGCGGAGCAGCTTAATTTGCCTGAAGCGAACCTAAGCCGGCAGGTCGGCTTTCAACTCCTTGAAGCACCACCGGAGTCGATACCGAAAAGCAAAAAACGCCATTCTTTTCTATACTACTATAAATAAGATGCCTTGTATATATAAATTGGCGCTAAGCCCTGGCATCCCGGGTTATTTTTCCGCCACGCAAAAGGGAGATTTTACCCGTGCTAACCACTTCTTTAATACCAAACTCATGCATCATCAAGAGGAATGCACTGAGCTTGTCATCATCGCCGGTTACTTCAACAATCATGGAATCGGGGGACACATCGATAATTTTCCCCCGGAAGGTGGTCACCATCTGCTGAATATCACTGCGTTTATTGGGTTCGGCTTTTACTTTAAGCATCATCAGCTCTCTTTCCACGGAGGTTTCCTCTGTCAGGTCGCTGACTTTAATCACGTTAACCAGCTTGTTTAGCTGTTTGACAATTTGCTCTACTGTAAGGGGGTCCGCTTCCACGGAAACGGTCATGCGGGAGACTCCCGGTTCCATGGTGCGTCCCACAGCGATGTTTTGAATATTGTAGCCCCGGCGGCTGAAAAGCCCCGAAACCCGGGTAAGCACCCCGGGGCGGTCTTCGACGAGAATGGCCAAAATACGTTTCAAGCGCTGCCACCCCCAATCATTTCCACTATCGACGTGTTGGGCGCAACCATGGGGAGCACGTTTTCTTCGGGATCGACCTGGAAATCAATCACCACAGGACCCGGGGTAGAAAGGGCCTCACTTATGGCCGAGGTGGCTTCAACAGGGGAGATAACCCGCAACCCTTTGGCCCCGTACGCTTCCGCCAGTTTGACAAAGTCCGGGCTGCCATCCATGCTGCTGTAGGAATAACGTCCGCCATAGAAAAACTTCTGCCACTGGCGCACCATCCCCAAGAACTGGTTGTTGATAATGGCTATTTTCACCGGAAGGTTGTAGTAGACGGCCGTGGCCAGTTCCTGGGAGTTCATCTGGAAGCTCCCGTCCCCGGCAATACAGACCACGGTCTGTTCGGGACAGGCCACCTGGGCACCGATAGCGGCAGGGAAGCCAAATCCCATGGTGCCAAGTCCTCCCGATGAGATGAACCGCCTGGGGGCTTTCAAATGACAGTAGTGGGCCGCCCACATTTGATGCTGGCCTACGTCTGTGGTAAAAACCACCTCTCCACCGGTGAGCCGGTTAAACTCTTCGATAACGAGCTGGGGTTTAAGTGAGCAATCGGCCTTTTGGTCATAGCACAAGGGGTGATCGGCCTTCCAGTTCTGGATTTTTTCACACCAGGCCAGATAATCGCCGGGTTTTACCCGCTTGATCATTTCCCGCAGAACCAGTTTTACATCACCGACAATTGGAATTTCGGGGATGATATTTTTCCCAATTTCAGCGGGGTCAATATCGATATGAATAATACGGGCCTGCCTGGCAAAGGTGTCCAGTTTGCCGGTCACCCGGTCATCAAACCGGACGCCCACGGCGATGAGCAAATCACACTCGTCCAGGGCGTGGTTGGCTGCATAAGTCCCGTGCATTCCCGGCATCCCTAAGAACAGCTCATCATCACTGGGCACACTCCCTAACCCCGTCAGGGTTGTGGTGACGGGAATGCATGTCTTGCGGGAAAACTCTCGCAGGTCCTGGTGAGCCCCTGAGCTGACAACCCCGCCTCCGGAGTAGATCAGGGGTCGGCTGGCCTTTTTTATCAGCGATACGGCCTTGGCGATCTGCCCCATGTGTCCCTCGTATGTGGGCTTATATCCTGTAATATCAATACTGCCGGGGTAACTGAAGTGCCCTTCCTCCACCTGAATATCCTTGGGAAGGTCAATGAGCACAGGGCCTTTCCGCCCCGTGTTGGCCACGTGAAAGGCCTTTTTAAAGGTCCAGGGTATCTCCTCAACGGTTTTCACCAGAAAATTGTGCTTGGTGATGGGCAGGGTGATCCCGGTAATGTCCGCTTCCTGAAAGGCATCGGTTCCAATAAAAGGCCTGGCAACCTGGCCGGTAATGGCCACCAGCGGTACCGAGTCCATGTATGCCGTGGCGATCCCCGTTACCAGGTTGGTGGCGCCTGGCCCCGAAGTAGCAATGACCACACCGGGCTTGCCGCTGACCCTGGCATAGCCATCGGCAGCGTGAACAGCGCCTTGTTCATGACGGGTTAAAATGTGGTTGAGTCCTTTTTTGTATATTTCATCGTATAGTGTTAATACGGCTCCGCCTGGAAAACCAAAAGCAACGTCTACATGCTCCGCTTCAAGGCAGGCCAGGACCATTTGCGCTCCGTTTAACCGCATAATTTCACCTCGTTTTTGGACTATGTGACCCAAAACAGATCGTCTTTATTTATTTCAGCACAGCGCCCTTGCCCGCTGAGGTTACCTGGGCTGCGTACCGCCGCAAGTACCCCCGGGTTTCGGGGGGGGCTGGCAGGACAAGCCCCCGGCGGCGTTTTTCCATGGTTTCTTCGGGAAGATCCAGGTTCAGGCGGCGGGCCGGGATATCAATAAGGATTTCGTCTCCTTCCTCCACCAGGGCCAGGGGGCCTCCTTCCATGGCTTCGGGAGAGATATGGCCGATGGCTGCACCCCTTGTGGCACCGGAAAACCGTCCGTCTGTAATCAGGGCCACGTCTTTATCCAGGCCCATACCGGCAACAGCCGACGTTGGGGCCAGCATTTCACGCATACCCGGGCCGCCTTTGGGCCCTTCATAGCGAATGACGATGACATCGCCGGGTTGAATGCTCCCGCCTAAAATCGCATCGACGGCCGCCTCTTCACCGTCAAAAACCCGGGCCTTGAGCCGGCGTTTTTGCATCCCGGGGTCCACGGCTCCTTGTTTGACTACGGCGCCCTCGGGCGCCAGGTTCCCAAACAGCACAGCCAATCCGCCTTCTTGACGGTAGGGCGCTTCCAGCGTGCGGATGATTCTTCCGTCCGGGTCTGGAGCCAAAGAGATGTTTTGCCCCACAGACTCTCCAGTAACGGTGATCAGTCCGGTATTAATCAGCTTGCTGCGGGCCAGTTCCTTCATCACAGCCGGGACCCCGCCGGCTCTATCCAGATCTTCAATGGGGTCAGGCCCAGCGGGGCTTAATGCGCAGAGCTGGGGCGTGCGGGAACTGATCATATTAATGGCTTCCAGGTCTTGCGGTATGCCCAATTCGTGGGCAATGGCCAGCAGGTGAAGCACTGTATTGGTCGAACACCCCAGGGCCATATCGACGGCCAGGGCATTTTCAAAGGCCTCAGGGGTCATTATTTTTGTTGGTTTTAAGTCATTTTTCCACAATTGTAAAATTTTCATTCCGGCTTCCCGGGCCAGCCGAAGCCGTGCCGCCATAACCGCCGGTATGGTTCCGTTGCCGGGCAGGGCCATGCCCAGGGCTTCTGTCATGCAGTTCATGGAGTTGGCGGTAAACATTCCCGCACAGGAACCACAGCCCGGGCAGGCGGACCGTTCCATCAGGTCCAACTCCTCTTCGGTCATCCGCCCGGCTTTAACGGCACCCACGGCCTCAAACATTTTGCTTAAGTCTATCTTTTGGCCTTTAAACTCACCGGCCAGCATGGGACCTCCGCTGATAAATATAGAGGGTAGATCCAGGCGTGCGGCGGCCATAAGCATACCCGGGGTCACTTTGTCACAGTTGGGAATAAAAACCAGGGCATCAAATCCGTGGGCCTGGACCATGGCCTCAACACTGTCGGCGATGATTTCCCGGCTGGCCAGGGAATATTTCATGCCCTGGTGCCCCATGGCGATACCGTCGCATACGCCGATGGTTGAAAACTCCACGGGAAGCCCGCCGGTTGAAGACACCCCTGCTTTCACCCCTTCGGCGATGCGGTCCAGGTGAATGTGACCCGGCACGATTTCATTGGCCGAATTTACGATACCGATGAGGGGCCGTTCCAGGTCCGAGGTGGTATAGCCCATGGAATAAAACAGGGAACGGTGGGGTGCGCGCTCCAACCCTTTTTTTACCTGGTTGCTGCGCATGGTTTAACTTGCCTCCTTTTCTCCGGCACTGTCTTTATAAACCGGGGTGCCGTTCTGTTCTGCGTATTCATGGAATATTTTCATTAATTTTTTCGTGATGGGCCCCGGGGTTCCGTCTCCGATGAGCCGTTTGTCAACGCTCACGGCAGGGATCAGTTCGGCTGCCGTTCCAGTAAGGAAACACTCCGAGGCGATATACAGGTCATGCCGGGTAAAGGGCCTTTCCTGTACGGTCATGCCCTCCTGGCTGGCCAGCTCTATCACCATGTTTCGGGTAATCCCTTCCAGGATGCCGAGATAAGACGGCGGTGTAATAAGTTTTTCTTTTTTATCAATGATAAACACATTGGAACCGGACCCTTCAACAATGTACCCTTCGGGGCTTAACATCAATCCTTCCATCACACCGGCCTGAGCCGCTTCCATTTTAACCATGATATTGTTCAGGTAGTTCATTGATTTGATTCGGGGCTCAAAGGTGTCCGCCCGCCGCTGTCGGGTGGCCACGGTAATCACTTGCAGCCCTTGTTCGTAAAATTCCTGGGGGAAAAGTGATATGGTGTCGGCGATAATGATCACCGATGCCCGGGGACATTTCTTGGGGTCTAACCCCAGGTCTCCGACGCCGCGGGAAACAACAATGCGGATATAGGCATCCCTCAAGTTGTTCCGGCGCATGGTTTCCAGGGTGGCTTCTTCCATCTCTTCTATCGTGATGGGGATTTGAAGCAGAATATGATGTGCTGATTCATAAAGCCGCTCCAGGTGCTCGGTTAACTTGAAAACACGCCCGTTGTAGGCCCGGATTCCTTCGAAAACGCCGTCACCATAAAGAAAACCATGATCAAAAACCGACACTTTCGCTTCTTCCTTGGATACAAATGCACCGTCTAAATAAATGTTTAGGCTCATCAACAGTCTGTCCCCCCGAACCCGGCAGAACCAGACATTCACCTCCTTGTAATGGTTGTGATCCTTTGATTTAAAAAAAACTCCTCCATCCGTTAAAGGGACGAAGGAGCTGTCTCCGCGGTACCACCCTTTTTGCCTCTTCAGAGGCCACTTCAGGTTAGGATAACGATTCCTTAAACGATAACGGGTTTAACCGTACTTCCTTAATTAAGCGATGCACCAGTGACGGATTGGGCTTATGCTGTTCATTCAGGATCCATCCTGCTGTTTCGGCTTGTTCAAGAAGGCACTCCGAGGTGACAAAGATAGCAGGCTCCCACCGGCTTTCAGCGCCCGCCGGCTCTCTGCAGAGAAACCTGCCTTCTTCAATTCCCCATCACGGCTTTTAACACTTTTTCAGAAAAAATTAATTTTTATTATATAAGCAGAGTAAACGGTTGTCAATACGATTCTTCCCGCCTTTTTCAGGCACCTATCAGGCACTGGGATAAACCGCCTGCTGCCGGTTATCTTCTTCGATTAAGAGCAGGCTGTCATCCACCGTGAACATGCTCTCGATCTTGATGTGCTGGCCCTTTTGCGAGAACACATTGTTGCCTCCTGAATTTGCTGCGTTTTGAACCGCCAGGGGAGGGATCTCCCCGCGACGCCGCTTGAAAAAGGGCAGGGCAACCTGGGGCAGCAAGATATAAGACAAAAGGTCTTCTTCCGATTCCATAAACATGTGGATCTCTTTCCGGGCCTTTTCCA
>SKMY01000145.1 GCA_007120815.1 Syntrophomonadaceae bacterium
ACGGCTAATGCCCATACGATTTTTAACGTGCTGAACACCGTTATTGTCTTTCCGTTTTTTCATTACTTTATTCGACTGATAAACATCATTGTCCCCGGCGAGGATTCCCGGGTTGAACTGGGGCCGAAGTATCTGGATAAGCGTATGCTGAAAGCACCGGCCATGGCCATTGAAGCCGCCCGGCAAGAATTGCTCCGAATGGCGTCTATCTCCCGGGACATGGTTCGGGAAGCCGCTGCAGTTTTTGTTAAAGCAGAAAGGAAAAAAATACCACACATACTGCAGATGGAGGACCTGGTCGACGGACTGGAAACGGAAATCAATCTCTACCTGCAGGATTTGTCACAGCATTCTTTAACGCGCCAGCAAACCACCATTGTGGCTGGCTTGATGAGTGCGGCCAACGACCTGGAGCGGATCGGTGACCACGCTCAAAATATTGTACAGCTTGCCGAAACCGTTATGGATGAGAAGCTTCAGGTGTCGTTAACGGCCCGCGAAGAGGTCAATGCCATGTTTGAAAAGGTTGATGAGATGTTTGAACAGGCCATTCTATCTTTCCAGAAAGAAGATGTAGATCTGGCCAGGAAAGTTATTGACCAGGACGACATTATTGATGACCTGGAAAAAGTATTAAGAAAACGCCACATTGACCGGGTTAACCGCAAAGAGTGTGTTGCTGTGGCCGGGGTCATATACCTGGATATTTTAAGCAATATAGAGCGTATCGCCGATCACGTGACAAACCTGGCCCAGGTGGTAACTGAGGAATTTTAAGCAGGGGGCATGATTAAAAATGGAAAAGAAAATAAAAGAAATGGAAAACCAGTTCAAGGATTACCGTTTTACTCCCCAGAGGAGGTTAGTGCTGGAAATCTTTCTGGAAAATCGAGAACGGCATTTGAGCGCGGAAGAAGTGTTTAACTTTAGCAGGGAGCGAGGAGAAGAAATAGGCCTTGCGACCATATATCGTACCTTGGAATTATTAGAAGACTTAGGACTCATTCATAAATTAAATTTTGGTGATGGCCGCAGCCGATACGAACTCGCCCACCAGGACATTTCTGACCACCACCATCATCACCTGGTATGCTTAGGGTGCGACGGTATTTTTGAAGTAGAAGACGACCTTTTGCACCAGCTGGAAGAGGTTATTGAGAAAAAGCACGGATTTGATATTGTCAACCATAACCTGCAGTTTTACGGTTACTGCAGCAACTGCCAGGACAAAGGAAAAAGAAGCCGCGACCCCAACAGCTAACTGCGGGTATCATCCAGGTTTCGCCAAACCGCTTGATAAACATCTTTTAGGGGGACATTGTTTTTTTGAGCAATTTCTAAGCAGTCCTGGTATTCAGGGGCCGCGTTGAGGTAGTTTGGCGGCCGCCCGGCCATTTTTACCCGGACGTCCCCCCATGGCGTGTTGACCAGGCGATGCTCCCTGGGGAGCATAATTTTTTCCGCGGGATTTCGCCTGTAACCCAATGTGGTTGTTTCACGCAGGACAATATGACCCAGTTTGTGGGAATTAACCGGCCTGGCCAGCACCGTTAATTTTATGGCAGGCCGGTTTTTTTTCATTTGAATGGGCGTTAAAAAAACATCCATTGCCCCGGCTTCCAGAAGGCAGTTCAGTACATGCTCAAATATTTCAGGGTTAAGATCATCAATATTGGCTTCAATCACATCAACGGGTTCCGTCAAGAATAAATCATCAACACCGGTGGTTGCTTTGGGTGCCGGGGAAAACGAGCCTAAAAAAGACCGGACCAGGTTGGGATAATCATAATCTTTTTGGCCCCCCCCGTAGCCAATGGCTTCGAGCCTTCCCGGTGGAAGCGGAGAAAACCTGGAACAGATAACGGCCAGTATGGCTGCCCCGGTAGGTGTAACCGTTTCCCCGTCCACCTGAACCCCGTAACAGGGGATGCTGTAATCCTTTATAACTTCAGCGGTTGCAGGTGCAGGAAGGGGGATAAGACCGTGGGCGGTTTTTACCCACCCCTTTCCCAGAGGCAGCGGAGAAGAAAAAACCTGGTCTACCCCCAGTTGCTCCAGGGCAATCATGCAGCCCACAATATCTAATATGGAATCTACCGCCCCCACTTCATGGAAGTGAATGCAATCGGGAGGCATATCATGAACCCGGGCTTCCGCCCGGGCTAAAGCCTGGAAAACCGCCAGGCTTTTTTCCTGCACAGTTTCAGAGTAAGCAGCGCCTTTAATTACCGCCTCGATTTCAGCCAAATGACGATGGGGCTGCTGCCCGTAAACCTCAATGGATATCTGCAGCGCCCCGATACCCTGTTTTTGTACCCGGTTGAAGTGAATGTTGTATCCTTCCAGAGGGAGTTTTTTCAGCTGGGTTTTTAATGTCTCTTCTGACAGACCCAGATCCATCATGGAGGCCAGGAGCATGTCTCCGGCAGCCCCGGCGGAGCAGTCAAAATAAAGGGTTTTCATATTGTTATGTCACTCCTGGTTCGTGATGACAGGTGGAAGTGTATACCCGGTTAATGAGGGCTGCACTGTACCCGGCCCCAAAGCCGTTATCGATGTTTACAACTGAAACACCGGCGGCACAGCTGTTCAGCATGGTCAGCAAAGGCGCCAGCCCGGAAAAATTAGCCCCGTAACCGGCGCTGGTTGGAACGGCCACGATCGGGCAGCTGACCAAACCGCCCACTACGCTGGGCAATGCCCCTTCCATACCGGCCACCACAATAATGACACTGGCCTGGTACAACATTTTAGAGTTGTCCAGCAAGCGGTGAATACCTGAAACACCGACGTCAAAAAGGGTTTCTACCCGGTTTCCCATGGTTTCTGCGGTGACAGCAGCTTCTTCCGCCACGGGAATATCAGCGGTTCCAGCGGAAACAACCAGGATTGTCCCAGGTGCATACAAAGTCAGGTCGCGCTGGATAACAATGGTTCCACTTGATTTTTTAAATTCCGCCTGGGGAATGTGTTGATGTACCTGCTCAAAAATATCCTGATTGGCCCGGGTCGCCAGTATATTACCAGGCCACTCTTGGAGACGCTGCATGATGGCCACAATCTGTTCGGCGGTCTTCCCCGGGCAGTAGATGACCTCAGGGAACCCTTGCCGCAGGGGCCGGTGGTGGTCCACTTTGGCAAACCCCAGGTCTTCGTAAGGCAGGGAACGTAAGCGTTCAAAAGCTTCCTGGGGCGTCTTTTTCCCCTGCTGTACCTCCTCCAACAGTTCCCTGAGATGCTGGTGGTTCATATCTAAGACCTCGCCTCTCTAGTATTCAGGAAAGCGCCAGAACAGTCCCTGCTTTCCCGATGTATGCGCAATAATTAAATTAGGCTAAAGCAGTAACAACACGTTTATTATAACAAAAAAATTAGTACAAAAAACTTTTTTTCCTGATATTTTATTTGTTTTCTTCACTTTATCGTTTACAATAGGTATGGAAACAGTGCGTGAATAATATCTATTAACGGTCTTCCTTAAACTGCTCTCGTTTGCGCCAGGAGGTGCTGGCTTCATGCTGTGGGACCGAATAAACAATACAGTCGTCCTGTCTGCCTCGAACCCGGATATGAAAAGAGAGGCCCTGCAGGTTGCCGCCAGGTTGTTAAAAGAGGGCAAACTAGTGGCTTTCCCAACGGAAACCGTCTACGGGTTAGGGGCCGACGCCCTTAACCCTAAAGCCGTTAACCGAATTTTCCAGGTTAAAGGAAGGCCTCCCGACAATCCACTTATCGTGCATATCCTGGGGCTGGCACAGGTTCAGGAACTGGCAGCCAGAATCCCGGACCGCGCAACATTCCTGGCCGACCGTTTCTGGCCAGGCCCGCTGACCCTGGTGCTGCCGAAAAAGGAGCGGGTACCTGATGTGACCACCGCCGGGCTGCCTTCTGTGGCTGTCCGTGTGCCCGACCATCAACTGGCTTTGGAACTCATTAAAACCGCAGGTCTACCTATCGCCGCGCCCAGCGCCAATCTGTCCGGGCGCCCTAGCCCTACCAGCGCGGCCCATGTTTTGGATGATCTGTCCGGACGAATCGAAGCGGTTCTGGACGGAGGACCTTGCCCGGTTGGTGTCGAATCTACCGTATTGAGCTTGCTTTCAGAGCCGCCGGTTCTGCTGCGACCCGGAGGCATCACCTTGGAACAGTTGGAAGCAGCCCTTGGCGAGCGCATTATTGACGGCACGATTTTCTCCCAGGGGGAGCAGGTAGCGAGACCGCTCTCACCGGGCATGAAATACCGCCATTACGCGACCAGGGCGCCTCTTTATCTGGTAGAAGGCAGGGGTAACCAGCAAATTAAACTAATGCTGGGGTTATACGAGAGTTTCAACGTCCAGGGGCGAAAAGTGGGGCTATTAACCACGGAAGAAACAGCGGATCTTTTTCCCCGGGGACAGGTAGTTACCCTGGGATCTCGGAGCAATCCCCAATCCCAGGCCGCACTGCTTTTTCAAGCCTTGCGCCGCCTGGATGCTTTAGGGGTGGATGTAATCATAGCCGAAGGGTTTGAAGACAAAGGGATTGGTCGGGCCGTTATGAATCGGCTGCGCAAAGCCGCTGTTGATATTATTACGCCATAAAAAAGGAGATATTCTATGGGTCAGGAATGCCGTATCTTGTTTGTTTGTACAGGAAACACCTGTCGAAGTATCATGGCTCAAAAACTGTTTGAAAAAATGTGGCCTGAGTTTGGTGTTTCCAGTCAAAAAATGCATGCTGCATCAGCGGGGCTTCACGCGATTAAGGGCGACAGAATAAGTCAGCAGGCCGAAGACGTGTTGAGAGAAGAGGGCATTGATGCCAGTACCCACCGTTCAAGACCGGTAAACCGGGATGAAATCTCCAGGGCACACCTGGTATTAACCATGACAGAAAACCATAGACAAGAACTTCTACGACGCTTTCCCGATGTCGAGGACAAAGTCAAGGTGATAAGCGAGTTTGCCGGATGGGAAGGCGATATTCACGATCCTTTCGGAACGGGCCTGGAAAACTACCGCAAGACGGCCGGGGAAATAAAACTGGTACTTTATCGAATGATGCAGCACCTCTGTAAGAAAAAAGGAAACGATAAGGCATAGGTAGAGCAGGAGATATCTGAGCTAAAGCGAATATAGTTAAAGAAAAGCTTTGACCAACAAAAATAGTTAACAGATAGGATGAAAGGGGTTCATGGTAAAAATCGTACTGGCCAGCGATCACGCTGGATTTGACTTAAAAGAACGGATCCGGCGCGACCTGGAAGAACGGGGAGAGCATCTATTCGACCTGGGTGTGTTTGACGAAGAACCGGTTGACTACCCCGACCTGGCCTTACGGGCCGCCCAGGGGGTGCGTTCCGGGGAATTCGACCTGGCAATCCTGGTTTGCGGAACAGGGATTGGCGTTTCGATCACGGCCAACAAGGTTCAGGGAATTCGGGCAGCGCTTTGCAGTGATTGCTTTTCGGCACGATGTGCCCGTGAGCACAACGACGCAAACATTTTGGCCCTGGGATCCCGGGTGGTTGGTCCGGGCTTAGCCCTGGACATCGTCCGTACCTTCTTAAAAACCTCTTTTGCGGGCGGCCGCCATCAACGCCGTGTAGAGAAAATTCATGCCGCGGAACAGCAGGATAAGAGCCGCCCGTAAGGAACCGGAGCCGATACCTGGGAAGCGGAAACGCCATTTCTATACTAAGAAAGGTGGTGTTCACCTGGTGGTGTTGTAAGACCAGGTTAAAAAGATGTCCAACCGCAGCTTTTTAGAACGTATAGATCCGCAGCTGGCGGCTGCCATAAATAAGGAAAAACACCGCCAGGTGGAAAAAATTGAACTGATTGCGTCAGAAAACTTTGTAAGCCAGGCGGTTTTGGAGGCCCAGGGTTCTGTGTTAACCAACAAGTACGCTGAAGGATATCCCGGGCAGCGATGGTATGGCGGGTGCGAGCATGTGGATGTCATTGAAGAGCTGGCCAGGATTCGGGCCTGTGAGCTTTTTGGTGCGGAGCATGCCAACGTTCAGCCCCATGCAGGGGCGCCGGCTAACCTGGCCGTCTACCTGGCAACACTAACACCCGGTGACCCGGTGCTGGGAATGAACCTTTCCCATGGAGGGCACCTGACTCACGGCAGCCCGGTTAATATATCCGGAAAGCTCTACCGCTTTTTCTCTTACGGCGTGGAACGGGAAACGGGTTTTTTGAATATGGACGAGGTGCGGACTATGGCCCGGGAAATTCGACCCAAGCTTATTGTTGCCGGTGCCAGCGCATATCCGCGGAAAATAGATTTTGCAGCTTTTGGAGAAATAGCCCGCGAAGTGGGGGCCTATCTCATGGTAGACATGGCCCATATCGCCGGACTGGTTGCAGCCGGCCTGCATGAAAACCCCGTCCCCCATGCGGAAATCGTAACCAGCACCACCCACAAAACCTTAAGAGGCCCCAGAGGAGGACTTATTTTATGCAACAAGGCCTTTTCCCGGGCTATCGATAAGGCGATCTTCCCAGGCATCCAGGGAGGGCCGCTCATGCACGTGATTGCCGCCAAGGCTGTGGCTTTTAAAGAGGCCGGGGAGAAAGCCTTTGTGGATTACCAGGAACAGGTATTAAAAAATGCCCTTGTTTTCGCCCAAACATTACTGGAGCATGGGTTTAAGCTGATATCCGGTGGCACGGACAACCACCTGATTCTGATGGACCTGAGAAATAAGAATATAACCGGCCGCGATGCCGCTGGCATGTTGGATGACGTGGGAATTACGGTTAATAAAAATGCGGTGCCTTATGATAGTGAAAATCCGATCGTAACCAGTGGAATACGTATCGGAACGCCGGCTGTTACATCTCGAGGGATGAAGGAAGAAGAAATGATAGCCATTGCCGGTTTTATAAACCAGGTGATTGAAGGCCGACAGGACCCCGGTGTGCTGGCAGACGTTAAGCGGCGGGTAAAAGAGCTGTGTGCTGGTTTTCCGCTATACCAGGACATGAAATAAAAAAACATTAGGCAGGTGAAGAGCGTGAAAAATGTTTTTATTGTTCAACATCCCTTGGTGCAGCACAAACTGACTTACTGCAGGCAGAAAAAAACCATGACCAAGGAATTTCGGTCTATTGTGGAGGAAATTTCAACACTTCTAATGTATGAAGCCACCCGGTCCTTTCCACTGACAGAGATCGATGTGCGAACCCCTGTCAGCCTGGGAAAAGGGAAAGTGCTGGCTAACCCCGACGTGCTGTTTGTTCCTATCCTGCGTTCCGGTCTGGTCATGCTTAACGCTGGCCTTCGTATGGTTCCTTCTGCCAAGGTGGGTCACCTGGGTATTTTTCGGGATCCGATGACCCTTTCTCCGGTGGAATACTTTCGAAAATTACCAACAGATGTGGAGCACCGCAAATGTTTTATTCTAGACGTGATGATTGCAACGGGAGGTACGTCTATAGCGGCGGTGAATTCCTTGAAAGAAAGAGGGGCCACCAAAATAAAATACATTTCCCTGGTTGCAGCACGGGAAGGTATAACAGCGTTGAACCGCTCTCATCCCGATGTAGAAGTTTACCTGGCTGACATCGATGAAAAACTGAATGCAGACGCCTTTATTGTGCCCGGCCTTGGAGATGCCGGGGACCGGCTTTACGGGACTGATTAACGGGGTGATTACGTGCGTCCTTCATGGGACAGCTATTTTATAGAGATCGCCGGTGTTGTAGCGCAACGCTCCACCTGCCTGCGGCGAAAAGTCGGAGCCCTTTTGGCTAAGGACAAGCGACTGCTTACCACCGGCTACAACGGGGCGCCGGCAGGGCTGTACCACTGCCTGGAAACCGGCTGTTTGCGCCAGGAGATGAACATCCCTTCGGGCCAGCGCCATGAACTCTGCCGAGGCCTGCATGCGGAACAAAATGCCATCATTCAAGGTGCCATTTACGGCGTTTCCATTGAAGGTGCCGATCTGTACTGTACCCATCATCCCTGTTCGCTGTGCGCTAAAATGCTCGTTAACGCGAAAATCCGCCGGGTGGTATTAAAGGACCACTACCCCGATGAACTGGCACAGCAGTTGTTCCGGCAGGCCGATATTCAAGTGGTCGTAATGGATTTATAAATATATAAAACAAAGGAGGTTGACAGCAATGAAAAAAGTTGTTGTCGCAGCAGCAGTAAGAACGCCAATTGGCACGTTTGGTGGTTCCCTGAAGGATGTGCCCGCCGTTGACCTGGGAGCTCTGGTCATCAAGGAAGTTATTAGGCGGGGCAACATTCAGCCCGACCTAGTAGAAGAAGTCATTTTCGGTAACGTTTTGCAGGCCGGATTAGGTCAAAACCCGGCTCGCCAGGCCGTGCTTAAAGCCGGGCTCGACGTTTCCGTGCCGGCCATCTCTATTAACAAGGTTTGTGCCTCGGGTTTGAAATCCATAAACCTGGCCGCCCAGGCTATTGCAGCGGGGGATGCCGAGGTTGTTATTGCCGGCGGCATGGAAAACATGAGCCGTGCGCCGTACCTGGCTGAAACCGCCCGGTGGGGGGGACGCATGGGTAATGCAGCCCTGGTGGACAGCATGATCAAAGACGGGCTGTGGTGCGCCTTTAACGATGTGCACATGGGAATTACGGCAGAAAACATTGCGGATCAGTTTAATATCAGCCGTGAAGACCAGGACGAGTTTGCCCTGGAAAGTCAGAACCGGGCATTAAAGGCCATCGAAGACGGGCTTTTTAAAGATGAAATTATTCCTGTTTCAATACCCCAAAGGAAGGGCGATCCGGTTGTATTCGACACCGATGAGCATCCCCGAAAAGGTACAACTCTGGACGGACTGCTGAAGCTCCGCCCGGCCTTTAAAAAAGACGGTTCCGTTACTGCAGGCAATGCGTCGGGTATCAATGACGGTGCTGCAGCCGTTTTGCTCATGAGTGAAGACAAAGCCAAAGAGCTTGGCATTACCCCACTGGCTACCATGGTCGGCTATGCTTCTGCCGGGGTTGATCCCGCCATAATGGGAACCGGCCCCATTCCGGCGACCCGCAAGGCCCTGGAAAAAGCCGGTCTAAGCGTAGAAGACCTGGATGTAATTGAAGCCAATGAGGCTTTTGCTTCCCAGGCCCTGTCAGTGGCCCGGGAACTGAATTTCGATTTGGAAAAAACCAACCTGTCAGGCGGAGCCATTGCCCTGGGACATCCCATTGGCGCCAGTGGAGCCAGGATATTTGTTACCCTGATTTACCAGCTGGTCAGGAAGGGTAAAGGCAAAGGTCTGGCTACGTTGTGTATCGGCGGCGGCCAGGGTGTGGCGACTGTTGTGGAGAGAGAGTAGTTTGCCAAACTGATCATCCCGGAGCCAAAGACCAGGAGGCAGTTG
>SKMY01000274.1 GCA_007120815.1 Syntrophomonadaceae bacterium
AATGAAATTGGCTTAGACACCATCGAAAGTGGTGCGGCCATCGGTGTAGCCATGGATGTCGGGGTTATCCCCTTCGGCGATGGCAAAGCTGCCATCAAGCTAATGGAGGAAATCCGCAATGGCACACCTTTGGGGCGCATCCTGGGCAACGGAGCCTGGCTTACCGGAAAAGCATACGGCACAACCCGCGTGCCTGTTGTAAAACGTCAGGCCATGCCCGCTTATGAGCCCCGCGCCGTGAAAGGTATTGGAGTGACTTATATCACGTCGCCCATGGGTGCCGATCACACCGCCGGCTATACAGTGGCTCCGGAAATTTTGTCTGTGGGCGGCCAGGCCGATCCGCTTTCCCCCGAGGGCAAGGTTGAACTTTCCAAGGCCTTCCAGGCGGCGACTGCGTTTATTGATGCGACCGGGTACTGCTTGTTTATCGCCTTCCCTGTTCTGGACATTCAAACAGGCATGGAAGGCATGGTGGAAACCATGAATGCTGTTCTCGGAACGAATTGGACGCCTGAAGATGTAGGTCCCCTTGGCTTAGCCACACTCAAAGACGAGCTGCTCTTCAACAAAAATGCCGGCTTCACCAAGGAAGATGACCGCCCACCCGAATTCATGCGCTACGAAAAACTTCCACCCCACGACCAGATATTCGATATTCCTGACGAAGAGCTGGATAAAATCTGGGCCGACATCCTTGAATAACAAGCTGTTTCTCTTTTGTCTTAGGCCCCGGGTCAACTCCCGGGGCCTTTTTACGTTACTGTGTTAAATAGGGTTTTGCCAAAAAATAACACCCCCTTGAAGCGAACATATGATTGCTTTTTCCCGCTGGCGGCGTTATAATATAGAACACATATTCTATTTTTTAGGATGGTAGTGATGTCCAGAGTTATCATGCTCACTGACATGGAATCCTTTTACGCCAGCGTAGAAATTGCCAAGGACCCCTCCTTGAAAGGCAAACCCGTTATCGTGTGCGGCGATCCCCAGCGCCGGCACGGCATCGTGCTGGCCGCATCCAAAGAAGCCAAGGCCTTTGGGATCAGAACAGGGATGGTGGCCGGCCAGTGCAGCCGCCTCTGCCCGGGTGCTGTGTTCATCCGTCCCCACATGCAGGACTACCTGGATGTTTCCATGAAGATCACCTGTATCCTGCATCAGTTCAGCGATCGGGTGGCTCCCTACTCCATTGACGAGCAGTTCCTGGATATGACCGGATGCGAGAATCTCTTTGGCTCTCCCGAAGAGATGGCCCAAAAGATGGTCGAAGAAGTATGGCACCAGACGAAGATCCGAAGCCGAATCGGGATCGGTGAAAACCCCCTGCAGGCCAAGATGGCCTGCGATAATTTCGCCAAGAAAAATAAAACGGGAATTTTCAGGCTTTCTTCCGAAAACTACGCCCGGCTAACCTGGCCCCTTCCCATCCGCTGCCTGTTCGGTGTGGGCGCCCGCATGGAGCGGAACTTTTTCAATATCGGGATTACCAAAATCGGTCATCTGGCCGTACTGAAAAAAGATGATTTAACGCGCCGGTGGGGGGTCAACGGGGAACTCCTGTGGCAAAACGCCCACGGGATTGACTACTCCAGGGTAGAGGCGCCCACAAGGCACGAAGACCGCAAGGGGGCGGGAAACATGGTTACCCTTCCCCGGGACTACCGGAAGAAACCTGAAATTGAAACCGTTCTTTTGGAAATCACGGAAGAGGTCTGCCGCAGGGTCCGGCACATGGGTAAAGTGGGGTGGGTGGTCAACGTTTACTGCCGGGGAGCGGACTTCCACCACCCCACGGGGTTTTCCAGGCAGATGCGTATGCCCGTCCCCACGGCCGTCACCATGGATGTCTACCCGTACGTGCTGAAAATATTCCATGCCCACTGGGACTGCCGACCGGTGCGCACCCTGGGAGTGAGCCTTTCAGACCTGATTAATTTTACGGACTTCCAGCTCTCTTTGACAGAGCACCGGGAAAAGAAAATCGCCCTGAGCCGGGCGATGGATTCCATCCGCAACCGCTACGGGGCAACCAGCCTGTTCCGGCTGTCTTCCCTGGAAAGCGGGGGGATGCTTTTCGACAGGGCCTCCAAGATCGGCGGGCACGAAGCCTGACCGGGAGCCGTTGACAGGAGTAGATACATGGTATATACTTGAGTAAGAGGTGATTGATATGTATACGACCATTCAAAAATGGGGAAACAGCCAGGCCGTGAGAATTCCCAAATCAATCCTGGAAATGA
This sequence comes from Syntrophomonadaceae bacterium, assembly GCA_007120815.1. The sequence goes on from SKMY01000274.1 coordinate 2,244, forward strand.
CCGGGTTGAATGAAAACGACAGGGTAGAAATTAAGGTTCAAGACGGCAACCTGGTTATTATTCCTGTAAAAAAGCACAAAACACTGGAGGAACGTATTGCTGAATACAAAGGCGATTACCAGTGCCGTGAGTGGGATACGGGCAAGCCAACAGGGAAAGAGGCATTTTAGATGACATATAGACCGGAACAAGGTGACATTGTGTTATTAGAATTTGATTCACAGGCCGGGCATGAACAAAAAGGCAGAAGGCCTGCCATGGTTGTTAGCAGTAAGACGTTCAATTCCTTTACAAACCTGGCCATGGTATGCCCCATTACCCGTACAAACAAGTCCTTTCCTCTTCACGTAGCACTCGATCATAGAACGAAAACCTCCGGTGTCATTATGTGTGAACAGGTAAAAGCGTTAGATATACACGCCAGAAAAGCAGCTTTTTATGAAAAAGCGCCTGAAGATATCGTGGAAGAAGTGGTCGACATTTTGATTGGTTTTATTGAGATAATATAACCGGAGCCGATAAAGGGGAAGCAGGGGACGGTTCTGCCGCTTTCCCTAAATTCGGTCCTCCGCTTCGCTACGGAAGCGCCGGAAACCGTCCATGCTCCCCTTAAAAAAGTGCATACCATTCACCAGGATTGTATGTTCATTTACAGCTGCCGGGCACTATCAAATCCTTCCCTGACGGCTTCCGTAAGTTTTCGAGGGTTGGAGGCATCGCCGATGACATGGAGCACCCCTACTTTTTCTTGCAGCGCCTTTTCCAGGGAGTTGACCGGTTTTGCGCCTACGGCAAGGACCACGGTATCGGCAGGAATAACCGATGTGCTTCCATTTTTTTCCACGACCACGCCTTCATCGTTTATTTCTTTCACCAGGGTTTGATCCTTGGCCTTGATCCCCAGGCGGCGAATATTCTTCAATACTACCCAGCGGGTCGTCATGCCGATGTCTTTGCCGAGACCTTTCAGCTGCTCCACAATGGTCACGTTCTTGATACCCCGGTTGAGTAAATCCTTCAACGTCTCGGGAGGCTCTGCATCATTTTCCAGGAGGAACTTAAGGGTTTCAGCACTAATTGTCCCGATCTCCGCGATGGCCAGAGCCGTTTCGCAGCCCACAGCCCCTCCCCCGATGACTACCACGTTCTTACCCAGGGGCATTTTTTGGTCAAGGGCTTCCCGGGCGGTGATGATTCCCGTTGCCCGGTTAACTGGAAATGGCGGCGCTAAGCAAGTCGAACCCGTTGCCAGTATGACCGCTTCGGGGTTAAACCCGGCAATGCTTTCCACTGTGGCTTCTTTTTCAAGTTCAACCGTCACACCACGGGCTTTTAATTCCTCTTGGTAGTAATCCAACAGGGAAAGAAACTCGCCCTTGCCGGGCGGGCAGGCGGCTTGATGCAGCTGTCCTCCCAGCCTGGAACCCTTTTCCCAAAGGGTTACCCGATGGCCTCTTGAGGCTGCGGTGCAGGCAGCCTCCATTCCGGCCGGGCCTCCACCGACAACCAGCACCTTGAGGGGCATTTCGGCAGGAACAACCTGTACTTCGTGCTCCCGTCCGGCCAGGGGGTTAACGGTGCAGTGCACATCACGCATGGAGAAGATCATATCCATACAGCCCTGGTTGCAGGCGATACACTTCCTGATCGATTCAGGCCTGCCTTTTTGTATCTTCCTGGGGAACTGGGGATCGGCAATCAGGGGGCGCCCCAAGTTTACCATATCCGCCTGGCCGTTTCGAATAATCTCCTCGGCAACCTGGGGGTCGTTAATTCGGTTGCTGGCAATAACCGGTACGTTAACCGCCTCTTTTACGCCCTGGGCCAGATACGCAAATCCGCCCCGCGGAAGGTCTCCGGTCGTTTGAGGCACCCGTGTCTCATGCCAGCCGCCGGTCACGTTTACGCAGTCAACCCCTGCCTCTTCCAACTTTCGGGCAAACAGGGCGGCTTCCTTGTTGGTGTTGCCGCCGGGCATGAAATCGTTTCCCGATAACCGAACCATAACGGCAAATTCATCGCCTACCTTCTGGCGTATGCGTTGGATAATTTCTACTCCAAAGCGGCAGCGGTTTTCAAAGGAACCCCCGTACTCATCGGTTCTCTGGTTGGTCACAGGCGAAAGGAACTGGCAGATCAGGTAGCCGGCACTGGCGATAACTTCCACGGCATCAAAACCTGCTTCCTTTGCCCGGGCTGCCGCTGACACATAACTTTCCATAACGTATTCTATATCATCATGGGTCATCTCCCGGGGTTCTTCCCGGGTTAAACGCGACGCGATAGGTGATGGCGCAAGGGCCTGCTTTCCTGTCATGAAAGAAAAGGCATACCTGCCGGCGTGGTAAAGCTGGGCCGACACAGCGGCCCCCGACCCTTTCACAGCCGAAGTCAGCAGCTTTAAACCGGGGATATACATGTCGTCGTTTAACCCGATCATCACTGCCCAACCTCCAAAAGCGTCAATGGTACACCCACCGACCGTGATCAAGGCCGCTCCCCCTTCAGCCCGGGCCTTGTAGTAAGCGATCAGTCGTTCAGTCACAAAACCGTCAGGCGTGTAAGCATGGTGCATAGCCGGCATGGCTATGCGATTTCTTAATTCCAGGGTTCCAACTTTTATGGGTTCCATAAGCAGCATTAGCAGCACTCCTCTCCTGTACTTAATTCTACAGTTATATCTTACTAGAAAAAACCCCATCAGCAAACCCTTTTGTGATGCGGTTTTTTTCAGGTCTCAGGTTGAATACCTGAAAGATTTTTCAGTGCTCTTTGCAGGAATTTTTATTTGCAGGTATAAATTAAATCATTGTAACTTCTCGGCTCTGCTCTTTTATTGTTCCGTTCACACCGCAAAGCAGTATGACGATTCTGGCACTTTCCATTTTTTCACGGAAGGACCATTTTTACGCGAAAGGTGGGTACCATGCTCATTAAAATTCTGGCTGCCTTTTTCGCTGCCTATGAGTGCTACAAAATGCTCAACCCATCGGCTTACATTAAGCTGATCAAGCAGGCGAAGGCCGCTTATCAAGTTGAAGAAACGGCCCAGTTCATGGCAGACTCCTTTTTTCGAAGGGTGCTGATCATCGAGCTCGCTTATATTGTATTTGCCATCATTTTGTTGTTTACCCAATACTGGTATTTCACCGTGGTCCTGTTTCTCCTCAGCATTGTCTTATTTACCCTGGATACCACAGGACGGCGCATTCGCCTGCTTCTAACCGGCGGTTCAGCCCTTTGTGCGGTTATTTTAATGATCATTGTCCTGGCCTAGGACCTGCCCCGGAAAATAGAGCGTGAAAAACGGTGATGGCTTGACCTATGTTACTGCTTCGTGAGTTAGTTCCACTTTTCGTGCTTCTGCTTTTCTCTTTTGTCTTTCTTCGCGTATTTTTGTTGCCCCTTGCCTTTTTTATCTTCCCGGCCACCCTTGAACTGCTTTTGTTTCCATGATGGAGTGGAAGGCCTTTTCCCCTCGGTCTTGAAATCTCTGGATTTTTTCTTATGCAGGGGAGCTTCTTCTGTTAAACGTACCGGCGTGGTATCGGGTTCACGGGTTAAAATTTTTAGAGCGGCGGCCAGCAAAGTTATCGAGTCTTTTTCCTCCAGCAGCGACTGCGCAATATCCTTATATTCACTAATATCTTCCCCTTCGGATGTTTGAATAATTTTTTCTGCAGTCAGGCGCTGCTGCCCTTCCAGGGCCTGGCTCATGGTTGGAGGAGATTGGCGGATAATGCGTTTCTTGGTCATTTTTTCAATAAACCTTAAGTGTTCCATCTCCCGGGGTGTTACAAAGGTAAAGGCCATGCCGGCTTTACCCAACCGTCCTGTACGCCCGATACGGTGAACATAGCTTTCCGGATCCTGGGGAATATCGAAGTTGTAAATGTGTGTTACGTCACCAATGTCCAGCCCCCTGGCGGCCACATCCGTTGCAACAAGAATTTCTGTGAAACCTTTCCTGAAACTATTCATTACGCTGTCGCGCCTGGCCTGGGTCAGGTCTCCGTGGATTCCTTCCGCCGAATAGCCCCGCTTGTTCAGCGCTTCGTAGATTTCATCAACCCGCCTTTTCGTGCGCCCAAAAATGATGGCGCGTTCCGGGGAGTGTATATCCAGCAGTCGACAGAGAATATCAAATTTCTGCCTTTCATGAGTTTCAAGGTAATACTGCTCAATACTTGGAACGGTCATTTCCCTGGATTTAACCTGAATGGTTTCCGGGTCTTTCATAAATCGCCGGGCCAACTCTTGAATGGGCCTCGGCATAGTTGCTGAAAAAAGCAAGGTTTGCCGTTCCTCCGGAACTTCTTTTAGAATTGTCTCAATATCTTCTATGAAGCCCATGTTGAGCATTTCATCGGCTTCATCCAGAACAACAGTGGAAACCTGCGATAGGCGTATAGTTTTCCTGCGCATGTGGTCCATCAAGCGGCCTGGCGTTCCCACGATAATCTGCGGCTTGTTTTTTAAGGCCCTGATCTGCCTGTTGATATCCTGTCCACCGTATATCGGTAGCGCGCGGATACGTTTAACCTGGCCGATGGAATTAAGTTCCTCAGCCACCTGTACGGCCAACTCTCGGGTCGGGGCAACCACAAGACCCTCTATTTGTTCTGTCCCCTGTTGGATTTTTTCTATCATGGGAATGCCAAATGCTGCAGTCTTTCCTGTTCCTGTCTGAGCCTGCCCAATGATATCACGACTGGCTAAAGCGGGTGGAATGGCCAGTTCCTGGATGGGCGTGGTTGTCTCAAACCCCATATGGGATACAGCCTGCAGCAGCGGTTGGCTTAAACCCATTTCTTCAAAAATCGGCATCTATTATGATCTCCTTTTCTTTTTATACTAGTGAATAAATAAGGACACTTCCGGCAAAGCCAGAAATGCCCTTATAGATCCCATCAATTTGTTTCGTCTTAAAGGCGAACGACGTTTGCCGCTTGCGGGCCGCGATTGCCTTCGACAACTTCAAATTGAACACTTTGCCCTTCATCCAGCGTTTTAAATCCGTCGCCTTCGATAGCAGAGAAGTGAACAAATACGTCCCGACCTTCATCGCTTTCGATAAAGCCGTAACCTTTTTCTGCACTAAACCATTTTACTTTTCCATCCATCTTAATCATAGGCCTCCTCTTGAGGTTAAAATTTGGTCAAAAGCGGAATAAACGTGGAGCACCTTACGTCCTTACTGTGAAGCAGAGGCCTAAAGATGATTCAGTTACATTCGCATCTTTTTAACACAAAAGTTATTATATCACATAATAATCAAGTATGCAAATAAATTATTTTTAGCACTGTGTCAATATCAAGCGGGTAATTTTTTTCTCATTCCAGCAAGGATTACATTAAAAGCATCAAAGCAGCTATTTAACGATGCCGACCCTTCTTGATAGGTCTAAATAAAAGAGCACACTACCAAGAGAAAATAAAGTTATCGGCCCTTCTTTACCAAAAGGGCTGATAGCAGCAGTTCTTTTTCAAAGCCCCTAAGCTAAGTAGAGGTTAAATTGTTTGCACATGAAGTATCTGGCGTAATAACTTTGAATATCCTTCGGTACCTTTGTTTACCGCTGGAAAACCTCCTTTGCGAACATTTAGCACTCCCAAACCTACCTTTTTCGCAACTTGTTGGGCGCTGAGTTCCACGATATCTTCTGTTTGAGGCTTCGTAAATAACGATGCATCCAACCCGGCCAGCGCATCTTTTAATATGCCTTCATAGAGCTTGCCTAACATGTTGAGGATGGCTTCCAGGCCTTTCTTGGACCATGAGCGCCCCCTTTTGGCTGTCCTTAGTTTGAAACGATCTACATTGGATTCAGCAGCTCCCATACCCCGCCAGGTTTCTGATACTTCAAATCCTTTCAAACTCAAGCGTTTCCGGTAGTCCATGGTAGATTCCTTATGAGCCTGCAGGCGCTCGCTAAGTTTGGCTATCTCCTCGTCTCTAGTGGGCACCATCGCTTTGTCTAGTACTTCTAGCAACGCGTCAGGATTATCTGCATTAACGTAGGAAAGCGCTTGCCGGGAAAGTTCCTTGTTGTTATGTAGTACCGTTCTGATTTCACGTTTCAGATGAAAACGGTCATATTGATAGATGGCATTTTTGAAATAGTCCACGCCACCGCGGATCCAGGAAGCAAAGTCACCGTTAATAATGATGGGAATGCTGTCAATGTCCCGGTATTTCTCCACCACTCTCAAACGCACTCTGTCCCAGATACCTTCACCTTTTTCCAGGGTGTCGGAGGTAATATACATGGGATTTTTTAGACGGTAACCACCACCCTGGCGCTTTTCCCAGCCTTCATGGACTACAACCAGCTGGGTTTCGCGCTTTTTACGAGTCTTACGACCCTGTCTTTGTACTCCTGTCCAAAAACCATCGGCTTCGATAAAAAGGATATTAACCTTTTTCTTCTGCTCATTAGGTTCAAAAGTGTTTTTGAGCAACTCTGAAGAGTCGAGCAGTAACTGACGTATCTTTTCGTGGCTTAATACCTGGTTGCCGAAAAGATCTTCTAGCCGGTCGCGTACGTCTCTGTAGGATGGGCCCTTCGTCGCCCAGAGCACCACCAGCTCTTTTAACCCGTCGCTAACCTGTGTGCTGTTAAGTCCTAAAACCTGGTCTAAAAGGAATACCCAATCGTTTTCTTCCCGGTCCCAGTAATAGCGCCGCTCAATGGTTACAGAACCAAGCATGGTAATGCAGGTTCTTTCTTTCTTCTCTTTGTATTCATATCTGCGTTTGTCCCTCTTTGCCATTAAAAAATCATCTAACAGCGAAAGGATTTGTACCATTGCTTGTTGAAATGTTTCTAAAGCGGTACTCCAAACTAATTTCTCCAATTCCGCGAAACTCAACTTAATCTGGTCATTCATCTTGAGAGGCCTCCGTTCCTATGGTATTGTTTGCTGCTTTACCTTTTCTGGAACGAGGTCTCTCTTCCTGCTTACAGGAGTAAATTCCCTCTAAAAAAACCCCCCGCTAACATTTTACTCATAGAGAAGCCCGTTCCTAAATAAATACTATAAAAATAGTATGAAATTCTCCAGTATCTGAACGGCCTCTTGCTTCCCGGTGTATGCGAA
>SKMY01000159.1 GCA_007120815.1 Syntrophomonadaceae bacterium
AAAGGGAAATTTAAATTTCCCGCCGATATGGAGGGGGTGGGCCTTGTGACGCTTTTCCTGGGCCTCCATGGCAATTTCTGCCGTGGAAATAATGGTGGCATCGAAGTTCTTGGCAATTTCGTAGGCCTCTCCCAGGTGATCAAAATGGCCGTGGGTAACCAGGACGTAATCCGCCTTGAGTTTTTCTGCCGTCAGCCGGGTGTGGGGATTGTCCTTTAAAAAGGGGTCGAAAACAAGGGTTTCCTTACCTTCATCTTCCAGTAAAAAGCAGGCGTGACCGACAAACGTCAGTTTGGGCACAGAAAACACCTCTTTCCTAAATGATTGATATGAGCATTATACCATAAATGACAAAATATGAAAAATGCCAGAAGCGCTACTTCTTTCACGGATGGGGCGTTGACAATTCCGGATAAAGGTGGTAAGATAAGATTAAATATAACTAATAAGGTAAGTAATTAAAGGCGGGGTAATTAACATGCCTGCCTGGAGAATGGGAGGGTTTATTATGTTAGCTGCAAAATGCCCCGGTCAAGACCGGAGAAACTGGAAGCCGGAGGATATCTTTGAGCAGGCGTGCCCACACTGTGGTCATGAAATCGAGTTTTGGAAAACTGACGCCAAAAGGACCTGTTCCCAGTGCCACGAACAGGTTTTAAACCCCAGGTTCAACCTGGGCTGTGCGCTGTGGTGCGCCTATGCCGACCAGTGTGTGGGTGATATCTCCAGCATTTTTACCGAAAGACCCGAAGCCCTGAAAGATCGCCTGGAAATTGAAGCCCGCCGGTTTTTCAAGGAAGAAAAAGAACGCTTTCGCTTCACCGAGGAGGCGGCCCGGGTTGCCTCCACGCTTTTAGAAACCGAGAAGGAGGCCGACCCTCCCGTGGTCATTGCGTCGGTACTGCTGCACGATGTGGGGTACAGCCGGTGCAAAGAAGAAGGAAAAGGTGAGGAGGAAATGGGGCGGTGTGTTCCGGAAAAAAGCAGGTTGGTTGCGGACCAGATCATGAAAGATCTCACCCTGCCCCAGCCGGTACGGGAAAAAGCCCTGGCCATTATTTCCGGGGAAACGCTGCCGGGAGACCCGGACAAAAATGCCCGACTTTGGCACGATGTGCTGGAGATTACACGATTTAAAGAGGGGTACCGTAACGTGCCCGAGGAAGAGAAAAAAAGCGGCAAAGAAGCTTTGCTGGAAAGGTTAAAAAGCGAAAACGCCCGCAGGCGCTTGGAGTACCTGGTTTAGGTTAACCCGGCAAAACCAGGGGGACGGTTCTAAACCAGGGGGACGGTTCTTGTGGATCGGCAGAGTAGTCCCCCTATTCCCTAACCCAATTGTGAAACCGCAGGGGTAAAGGGCAGCGTTCCAAAAATCCCACCCAGCCTGACCACTCCGGCAGTCAGGCTGATGGTGACAGCCTGACCACTAAGGCAGGGCGGCATATTCAGGCCTGGAGGCAAAGGATTGGGCCAGCTCAAGGATGTTAGTTTGCTCCAGTTCCTGGAGCATTTTTTCCTGGGCCCGCTTCCAGATCTGGTGCAGGGGGCAAAAGCTCGTTTTTCTACAGTAATCATTGCTTTTCAGGCACCGGCTGATCCCGATAGGTCCATCGAATATTTCCACAACCTGTTTCAGGGTGATGTTCTCTGGTTTAACAGCTAAACGGATGCCTCCCCTTGCTCCCCGGGAACTCACGATCAGCCCGTTTTTTTGCAGTTTAGATACCAGCTGGGCCACCAGGGTAATTGGAATGTCGTGGGAGCCGGCAATATCCTGGGAGGACAGCAGTTTATCACTTTCCCTGCGGGCCAGTTCGGCCAGGATGTTGATGGCGTATTCCGCTTTTTTAGAGATCATGTCAATTTCCTCCATAATCTTTACTGAATAGGTAATAATTAATATATACTTTACCATACCGGGGGGAAAAATACAACGGAACCGCCAGAAAGAATAACAAATTGTGTGCGCAAGTTATTTTAATCTAATAAAATATACTTTCTTTTTAGCAATCTCTTCCCAAGGGTGTTTTTTTTGCGCATTTTTATGTATAATAGTAAATGCTGGCACTTTTGCCGCACGTTAGATGGAAAGGAAGATGTGCATTGAATATGACTCTGGATGAGCTTCGCAAGGCTCTGGAAAACGTGGGATATATTTGCGATGATGAAGCGTCACTGACGGTTTTCCTGGCTTTGACGCTCAAAAAGCCGATTTTAATTGAAGGCCCTCCCGGTGTAGGAAAGACGGAGATGGGCAAGGTTTTGGCCGAGGTTTTTAACACGGAACTAATCCGTCTGCAGTGTTATGAGGGGTTGGATGAGAACAAGTCCCTCTACGAGTGGAACTACCAGAAGCAGCTGTTGAAAATCCAGATCGGCCGCCTGGGTGAGCCGGGGGGGAAGCTGGAAGAAGACCTGTTTTCTCCGGAATACCTGTTAGAACGTCCGCTTTTAAAGGCCATTCAAGCCCCGGAAAAAGTTGTGCTGTTGATCGACGAGGTGGATAAGTCCGATGACGAGTTTGAGGCCTTTCTTTTCGAAGTGCTCTCAGATTTTCAGGTGTCCATTCCCGAACTGGGGACGGTTAAGGCCCGGCAGATCCCCATTGTGGTCTTAACCAGCAACAGTGAAAGGGAGCTCTCAGACGGGCTGAAACGCCGCTGTGTGTTCCTTTACCTGGATTTCCCCGGCGTGGAACGGGAGATCGAGATTATCAAGGCCAAGGTCCCCGAAGCCGGCGATCGGCTGACCACGGAAATAGCCCGGGCGGTGAATTTCATTCGCCAAAATCCCGAAATCAGAAAGAAGCCCTCTATTGCCGAGACCCTGGACTGGACGCGCGCCCTGGTCAGTTTGAACCGGGATCGACTGCAGAGCAGCACCATTGAGCACACCTTGAACCTGCTTTTAAAATCCCGGGCGGATCAGCGGGTTTTCAGGGAACAGATCGGCGCAGAAAACCTGGAGAAGAAAAGCCGTTCCGGGACGGCCAGCTGAAAAGGATTAAAGAAAGAAAAGGTGAAATGATGACCCGCAAGAATCAGGCGTCAAAAAACCCGCTGCACCCTTTACCAAAGCACGGTGAAGAAAATCACGCAGCCCATAACACCCACGACACCCATAACCACCCTGACAATAGGGGCGTTGATTCCAAACATTCCCAGTGTGCTGAGGCAGAGGGATGCCGTGGTTTTTCGTGCTCCCACGGTTCAAGCAAAATTCCCGAATACCTGGAGAATAACCTGATCCGCTTTGTTTATCTGTTGCGGGCCGAAGGGGTGCGCATCGGCACCTCCGAAGTCATTGATGCCCTTCAGGCCCTGCAGCACGTTTCCATAGAAAAACGAAATGAAGTTCATTCGGCCTTAAAAGCCACGCTGGTAAAAAAATCTGAAGACCAGGCGCTTTTTAACCGCACCTTTGATTATTTTTTTACCTCTTCGGAAACCCGGGAAGCATACAGGCAGCAAAGGCAGCAGAAAATGCTGGAACACGAACAAAAGCTACAGGAAGCCGAGGAGATATTCAATTTCCGGGGAGAGCAGATGGAACTGACCGACATGGAGAAAACCGTGTACGCCTACATGCCGGAGCAGGATAAACAGCGGCTGCAGGAGTTCATGGAAATGAACAAGAGCCGCGATACCTTGAAGCAGGAGTACCGGCCTTTCCTGGAAGCTCTGGTCAAAGGGCGGCTCAACTTCTGGCACAAGCAGCTGGGACGGGATATCCGGGACAAAGTGTCCCGGCCGGATGTGGGGGATGAACAGCTAAATTCCATCCGTGACGCCATGGGCGCAGGCAGCCGAAGAGGTGGAAACAGCATTTTATCCGAGGATATGCAGTATATCGCCCGGAAAGACCTGCCCCGGGCCACGGTGCTTATCCGTAAAATGGCCCGTCTGCTGGCGACCCGCATTTCTCGCCGCTACCGGGTCACCCGGAAGCGTAACCAGCTGGATCTGCGTTCAACCATCCGGGGCAGTATTCAGTACGGGGGCGCGCCCTTTAAGCTGCAGTACAAGAGCCGCCGGATCCGCAAGCCGAAGCTGCTTCTGCTCTGTGATGTTTCCGGGTCCATGATCCGCTACACCAGCTTCGTCCTGCAGTTCATTTACGGTTTGAACGCGGCCGTGCAGCGCATTGAAAGCTTTGTGTTTTCGGAAAACGTGGAGCGGGTGACCTCGTATTTTCAGCAGGGGAAGGATTTTAACAAGACCATGGCTTCCCTGGTCCGTGAAAGCAGCCAGTGGGGCGGGGGCACAAGCCTTCACAAGGCCCTTAAATCGCTGCTTCAAGATTACAGCGAGGAATTAACCCGGAATACCATCGTCATTATTGTCAGCGACACCCGGACCATCAGGCACAAGGATGCGCTGGAGGAGCTGAACAAGGTGAAAGACCGGGTGAAGGAAATTCTTTGGCTCAATACCCTGCCGGCCGAAGATTGGGAAAAATATTCCACGGTTTCAACCTTTCAAAATGCGGCCACCATGTTCCCCTGCAACACCTTGTCGGACCTGGAGCAGGTCATGTCCAAAAAACTGTTGGCCTGATAAGGTTAAACGGCCCGCTTGATGGGGAAGTAATAGATCATACTAAACGAAAGGAGGTGGCATCCGGCTGCCTTACCGGTGTGTAAAAACCTGCCGGCAGATGAAAAGGCACCGGATGAAAAAATGGGAAAAGAAGTCGTTATTGCTGTAGCCGGAAAAGGAGGAACAGGCAAAACTACCTTTACAGCGCTGCTGTTGCGCTACCTGACCACACACTACAAGGATAAGTCCATCCTGGCGGTGGACGCCGATGCCAACGCCAACCTGAATGAAGCCCTGGGATTGGACGTAGAAGAAACCATCTCTACCACCCTGGAGCAGACCAAGGACCCTCGCTCGGTCCCCTCGGGCATGACAAAAGATATGTTTATCCAGATGCGCATTAACCAGGCGCTGGTAGAGTCCGACCAGATCGACCTGTTGGTTATGGGTAACCCCACCGGGCCGGGCTGTTACTGTTTCCCCAACGACCTGCTGAAAAACTACCTGGAAAAGCTCAGAGAAAACTATGACTACGTTGCCGTGGACAATGAAGCGGGAATGGAGCACTTAAGCCGCCGGACCATCGACGATATCGATTACCTGATCGTTACCAGCGATTCAACGGCCAGGGGTGTGCGCTCCGCCGCCCGGGTTTACGATATCGTGAAAAACGTGAAGATGAAGGTAGATAAAGTATTTCTGGTGATCTCCAGGAGCCAGAACGAAAACGTTGCAGCGCTCCAGCCGGAAATTGATAAAACCGGCCTGGAACTGATCGGTACCGTGCCCCTGGACGACCAGGTCATGGAATTCGATTTAAACGGCAAGCCCCTCTTTGACCTGCCCGACACGTCCAAAGCGGTGCAGGCCGTGGAGAAAATCGTCGCCAAGTTGCAGATATAGTTGGAGACGCTCAGCAAGCATAGGAGGTTTATGTCAATGAAAGGCCCTTTGTCAGCAAAAGATATCCAGGCTATATTACCCCATCGCTACCCCTTTCTCCTGGTTGATCGCATTGAAGAGGTGGTTCAAGGAGAAAAGGCCACGGGTATTAAGAATGTCACCCTCAACGAGCCGTTTTTCCAGGGGCACTTTCCCGGTGAACCCATTATGCCCGGTGTTTTAATCGTGGAAGCCATGGCCCAGGTGGGGGCGGTTGCCCTTTTGGGCGGAGAGGAAAACCGGGGCAAGCTGGTTCTTTTCACCGGCATCAACAAGTTCCGGTTTAAAGAAATGGTCCGGCCCGGGGATACCCTGGTGATGGAGGTCACCCTCACGGGGATACGGGGGAATTTCGGCCGGGGCGAGGGGACGGTAAAGGTGGGTGAAAAGATTGTTGCCTCCGGGGAATTATTGTTTGCGGTGGTTGATGGGAACCCGGAGAATAGAGAATCTTGAGAGAATCCTAGCTGGGGAGTTGACAAGACTCCCCAGTTATATTATGATCATAGATAGTGTTAAAAGCATATCACGCTTTTACCTCTTATCAAGAGCGGGGGAGAGAAGGGCTCTATGAACCCCGGCAACCGGACAACTGTCAGGCCAAAGATTCTTAATGAATCGAGTAACCTGGTAGGGTCGGCTGGTGCCAATTCCTACAGGTCGGCATGTGATTGTTCGATCCTGGGAGATAAGAGAGGTTGCCCCTTTGCCTCTGCTTCCAGGCGGAGGTATTTCTATTTTATGGGCGCACAATTTTCGGAGGAGGTTGTTGTTAGATGAATCGAGATGGTGTAATTCTTTTTACCTCAGAATCTGTTACAGAAGGGCATCCCGACAAGGTTGCGGACCAGATTTCCGATGCAATCCTTGATGCTATTATGGCTGAGGACCCCCAGGGGAGGGTAGCTGCAGAAACGTTGGTAACCACTGGCCTGGCACTGGTATCCGGGGAAATTACCACGTCCTGTTACGTGGACATTCCCTCAATTGTCCGGAACACGGTAAAAAATATCGGGTACACCCGGGCCAAGTTTGGTTTCGATGGCGATACATGTTCTGTGCTGACGTCCATTGATGAGCAGTCGCCGGATATAGCCATGGGCGTTAATGAGGCCTGGGAGATCAAAGAAGGCGAAAACGTGGAAGATGTGTACAATCGTGTTGGTGCAGGGGACCAGGGGATCATTTTCGGTTTTGCCTGTAAGGAAACCGAAGAGCTCATGCCGCTTCCCATTGCCCTGGCCCACAAGCTGTCCCGCCACCTGGCCACGGTGCGCAAAAACAAGGTGCTGCCTTACCTGCGTCCCGACGGCAAATCCCAGGTTACCGTGCAGTACCGCGACGGCAAACCCGAGCGCGTGGCAGCGGTGGTTCTTTCCGCCCAGCACCGGGACGATATCTCCCTGTCCCGCCTGCGGGACGACCTGGTGGAAGTGGTAGCCAAGGAAATTATCCCCGCGGAGCTGCTGGACCGCAAGACCAAGTATTACATTAACCCCACAGGACGGTTCGTCGTGGGCGGTCCCCTGGGTGATACCGGCCTGACGGGCCGAAAAATTATTGTGGACACCTACGGCGGGTACTCCCGCCACGGCGGCGGCTGTTTCTCGGGCAAAGACCCCACAAAAGTGGACCGCTCTGCCAGTTATGCGGCCCGTTACGTGGCCAAAAACGTGGTAGCTGCAGGCCTGGCCGATTCCTGCGAACTGGAACTGGCCTACGCCATCGGCGTTGCCCGGCCCCTCTCCGTGTTCGTAGAAACCTTCGGCACGGAAAAAATCCCCGTGGAACAGATTGAAAAGCTGATTGCCAAGCACTTTGATCTTCGACCGGCAGCGATCATTGAAAAGCTGGAGCTGCGCCAGCCCATTTACACCCCCGCTGCCGCCTACGGGCATTTCGGCCGGGACGACCTGGATCTGCCCTGGGAGAAAACCGACAAGGCCGACATCTTGAGAAAGGACGCCGGCCTCTAGAGGTTTAGGGAGAAGAAAAATAAGATTCCAGTAAAATAAATCGTGAAAAGAAAACCCCTGCCAGGAGATACCCGGGCAGGGGTTTTTGGAATCATTATAACCATCCCGTGATCCCCCGACCGTTTCCATAATTCCCCAGGGTTCCCCCACCTGGGGGCGCTAAAAGCAGCCCGAACAGGCAGCCATTTATAGCGTTTTATGAAACACTTGTTGTCTTTTATTTGATAGACTGGTATACTTTGCATAGACAAATCCGGAAAAGACCTCAATGGTCCGGCCGTGTTTGGTAAGATTTCTCTCGAGGAGTGACGGGGCTTGGACACCTTAGAAGGCACCCTGGAGCGCATCACCTTTTACAGCACAGCAACATCATACCTGGTGGGGCGCCTCGGTATCACTGATGAAGAAACCATCACCTTTGTCGGGCATTTTCCCGCTATGCAAGAAGGTGAAACCCTGCGTTTGAAGGGGGAGTGGAAGGTTCATCCCCGCTACGGTCCCCAGCTGCAGGTTAGCGAATGGGAATTGATCACACCCACAACTGCCCAGGGGCTGGAACGATTCCTGGCCTCCGGCCTTATTAAAGGGGTGGGGAATCACCTGGCGCGGCTGCTGGTCAAAAAATTTGACCTTCGTGTCCTGGAGGTTATCGAAAACCGGCCCCAGGAACTGCTCCGCATTTCCGGTATTGGGCCGAAAAAAGTATCCATGATCCACAAGAGCTACCTGCAGCACAAAAACATCAAAGAAGTGATGATTTTTCTCCAGGAGTACGGCATCAGCCCAGCCCTGGCCGTGCGGCTGTTTAAACACTACGGGTCCCAGACCGTGCCCTTGCTGAAAGAAAACCCCTTCAGGCTGGCCGAAGAAGTTTTCGGGGTGGGGTTTATTACGGCCGATCGCATCGCCCGGCAGCTGGGCCTGCCCTTTAATTCTCCCCAACGGGTCAGAGCGGCCATCCTGTTTGTGTTAAACCAGGCAGCCGGTGACGGGCATGTTTTCCTGCCCGCCGAGGCGATTCGCGAGAAGGTCCTGGAAATGCTCTACGACCGGGAGGCCGGTGAAAGAAAAGAACACCAACAAGGGACCCTGCACCAGGACCTTACGGGCCAGGAAATCAGCCCCGAACTGGTTGACAGCCAGCTGGAGGTTCTGGAGAAAGAGCAGCGCATTGTCCGCCGGATAGATGAAACCGGACAGCAGCAGGTTTATTCCGCTCCTTTTTTCCATGCGGAAAAAGGGTCTGCCGACATGCTCATCTCCCTGCTGGAAAAACAGCTTGTCCTTTTTTCCCCCGGCGATGAAGGCGTGGTGGAGGATCTGCTGCAGGATGAAGAAATAGAACTGGCCCCGGAACAGGCAGAAGCCGTTTACAAGGCCTGCTCCAGTGGGGTCATGGTGGTCACCGGCGGCCCTGGAACGGGTAAGACCACCACCATTAAAACCCTGCTGGCCCTTTTCCGGCGCCACCGCCTGAAAGTGCTTTTGGCTGCACCCACGGGCCGGGCGGCCAAGCGCATGGCGGAAACCACCGGGTTGGAAGCGAAAACCATCCACCGGTTGCTGGAATACACCTTTGTGGAAGGCAAAGGGTTCAGCTTCCAGCGAAACGAGGAAAACCCCATTCCGGCCCGCGCCGTCATCGTGGACGAAGTATCCATGATCGACCTGCAGCTGTTCTACAATCTGCTCAAGGCGGTTCCCCCCGGATGCCGGCTCATCCTGGTTGGCGACGTGGACCAGCTCCCTTCCGTTGGGGCGGGCAATATCCTTCGGGACATTATTCAATCCG
>SKMY01000240.1 GCA_007120815.1 Syntrophomonadaceae bacterium
CGGCCCGGCGGGCATGGACGCCCGCCGCCTGCAACCCGTAGCAGGACGCTTAAGTTTGCAGGTCGGCCGGCTGAAGCTTGAACTGAGCTCTGGCGCTTTCCGCGAAGATAACCGGAGCCGATACCTGGGAAGCGGAAACTCCATTTTCTATACTATATTCCAAGTCTTTTACGCATCAGGCGCTGGGGGAAGGGGAAAAGAATGATGATTAACGCGACTAATATCGCTGCGTGAATCAGCATAAAAAGGCCGACGTTTCCAAAAACCAGGGCCCGGAGCAGGACCACCACATGGTAGAGGGGTAAGAACCAGGCAGCCGTTTGAACAAATCCCGGGAGATTGTCTATGGGGAAAAAGACGCCGGAAAAAAGGAACATGGGGGTGATAACCAGGGTAAAGAAAAAAGAAAAGGAATCAATTTTTGGTACCAGCCCTGTCCAGATCATGCCCAGCAAAGCAAAAACAAATCCTGCCAGGACCAGCACCAGGGGTGTAAGCAAAGCCCAAAGGGAGGGAACCAAGCCGAAAACCGTGATTACGATTAAAATGATTGTTCCGTAAATCACTGCCTTAAAAACGGCGTAGAGGATTTCTCCCGCGACCACTTCTTCAATTTCTAGAGGAGCAGCCACCATGGCATGGTAGATTTTTTGGAAGTGCATCTTCACAAAGGAACCGTACGTGCTTTCTGAAGCCGCAGACCACATGGCAGATGAAGCGATAATGCCGGGGGCGATAAATTGGATATACGACGTGCCGTTAATTTCTCCGATAAATGCACCCAGCCCCAACCCCATGGCTGAAAGGTACAACAGGGGTTCCACAAAATAGAAGGTCATATTGGTGATCCATGTTTTCCTAAAAACAATAATATTTCGACGCAGCACTTTAAATGCCCATCTATTCATGGATTAAAAGCCCCTTTCCGGTCAGCTTTAAGAACACATCTTCCAGGTTGGCAGGTCGCTGCAGCTGGTAAGAGACAAAAGGTAAATGTTGTATCCGTCCGATCAATTCCTGGTCCTCATTTTGAATATAAAGATAAAGGGTGCTGCCAAGCACCTGGTGGCCGTTAATATGCGGATCCATGTCATCTAATACCTGCTGCTGTTTCTCCTCGGGCAGTTCCAACTCCAAAACATGTTTGCCGATATGTTTTTCCACCAGGGCCTTTGGCGATCCCCGTTCAATGATATCACCCTGATCAATAATAAACAGCTGGTCGCAAAGGTGGCTGGCTTCCTCCAGGTAGTGGGTGGTCAGGACGATGGTAAGCCCTTGCTGTTTAAGAAGGCGCAGGTGCTGCCAGATAATGTGCCTGGCTTCCGGGTCCAGGCCTGTGGTCGGCTCATCCAGGATGAGCAATTCAGGGTCGTTGATCAACCCCCGGGCCAGGGCCAGGCGCCTTTTCATACCTCCCGATAAATGTTCAACATCGACATCTTTTTTTTCCATAAGGTTGAAGAAGGAGAGCAGTTCCATGGCTCTTTTTCCCGCTGCCCTTTTATTTATATCAAAGTAACTTGCGTAAACAATCAGGTTTTCCAACACCGACAATTCCTGGTCCAGGTTGTTTTCCTGGGGGACCACACCCAGGCGCTTTTTAATTTTCCGTTGAAAGCGCGTTGCGTCCATGCCCAGAACAGTCAAGGTTCCTGCTGTCAGGGGCAGGAAACAGTAAAGCATGGCCACGGTGGTGGTTTTTCCCGCACCATTTGGGCCTAAAATGCCGAAGCATTGGCCCGGAAAGATTTGAAAGTCAATTCCCTTTACGGCTTGTAAGTTCCCGTAGTTTTTAGTTAAGCTTTTTGCTGTTACGATGGGTTCTGCCACGTTAAAATAGAGTGCTCCTTTTAAAGATATTTTATAGCTGCTTAGAGCTATTTATAAGCGCCCCTGCGCGGACGCTTCCGGCGCTTTTGTTGGATCCGTTTACCGCTGAGGCATTGATTTGTTTTTAATCTTCCAGCTGACTGAATTGGTTAAAAAAAGTCAGATAGCCCATCCGGGTGAAAAGAAAAACGGTTATCGACACGCTACCGGCGATGCCCAGCATGATAGCGATTTGATACTCGATGGCAACCAGGGGGGAAACACCGGAAAGTATTTGCCCCGTCATCATCCCGGGCAAAAACACGATACCCATGCCAACCATGGAGTTGATGGAAGGCATAATGGCAGAAGTGAAGGTATCCTTGATGATATGCCGGGTGGCATCTTTTGGCGTCGCCCCCAGCATAAGTGCCCCTTCGATAAGATCCTTTTTCGATTTCATTTCACCGATCAAACGCTCAACCCCTAGAGATATGCCGGTCATTGAATTCCCAATAATCATTCCAGCGATGGGAATAAAATACCTGGGTTCGTACCAGGGTTCAACATTAATTACCAGGAGGAGGAAGTAGACGATGGTCAGGCTGGTCCCTGTAATCATAGAGAGCATGATGACGTGACGCAGCCGCTTTTTTACAGGAATCTTTACCCGTCCGTAGATATTTCTGATGGCAAAAAAGATCATAAAGAAAAAAACAAGCAGTGTGATGTACAGCTGGTTCTGGTCAAAGATGTAAACCAGCACATATCCCATAATAATTAACTGAACAGTCATGCGGACGGTTGAAATAATGATTTCTTTTTCTTTGCCGATTCCCTGTCCCTTGATTAACAAATAAAGTATTAGTAAAAAGAAATAAGCCGATAATAATCGCCACGGGCCAATTTCCACAATTTCATTCAAGCCTTTTCACCTGCTTTCTCTACGTGTTTAATTTTCCCCCCGTTCATTGTAATACTGGTTTCTCCCAGTGTCCTGGCGACCTGCCTGGAATGTGTAACCATGATGAGGGTATTCCCCATTTTTTTAACATAATCCCGCAAGAGGGCAACAACTTTTCCTTCCGTGCCGTCATCCAGTGCTGAGGTGGGCTCGTCAAGAAGGAGAGTTTCCGGGTTCATGAGCATAATTCTACCAAGGGCCAGGCGCTGCTTTTCTCCTCCCGATAATAAGTCGGTATCCTGGCTCAATTCTTTTTTTATGCCAACCTGGCTGAGCGCTTCAATGAGTTTGTCATCACGGACCGGCTTTTTTTTGGAAAAAAAAAGCCCCAGCAGCAGGTTATCTTTGATGGTTCCTGGAACAATCACCGGCGATTGCGGCAGCATCACCACATTTCTTCTCAGGGCAACGGCATCCATCGCTTTAACATCTTGCCCTTTATACTGAACGACACCCCGGTCACAGCTTATCAGGTGGTTGAGCAGCTTTAGCAGAGTGGTTTTGCCGCTTCCGCTTTCTCCCAAAATGCAGGTGATTGTTTCAGATTCGATGTTTAAGTCCTCAATATCCAGCACATTCCTGTACCTGACGTCTTTTAGTGTAAACAACATAGCCCTCCCTCTTTCTCTCTTGGCGAACTATTCTTCTTTCAATTCTTTAACCAGTTCTTCAGCTCTAATTCGGGCTTCGTTTAATACCGCTTCACCCTGTGAAGTTATGTTATAATACTTGCGGATTTTCCCCCCAACCAATTTATTGTCCCGGGATAACAAACCGCTTGAAGCCAGGCTGTGCAGCAGCGGGTAAAGAGTGCCGGCACTGATATTATAACCGTGACTTTTTAATTCTTCTATCATATAAGCACCAAAAATAGGCCCTTTTTTTGCATGGTAAAGAATATGCACCTGCATAAAGCCTAGAAATAGCTTTCTTAATATTTGGGTTTTCATTTTTTCGCCACCTGTATCATAAACCGATATCGCATATCGATATTATAAAGCCTTTCGTTTAAAATGTCAATCATCCAACAAAGAAGGGCAGGTTTGGTTCCACCTGAAACGGTGACAAGATTGTTTTTAAGAATTCCTGGCTATTTGTGTCAAAATTTTTACTTTGTGAAGGTAATTGAACCATGTTGTCGAATAATAAAAATACTCTCCTAAACACAGCAATAGACATGAAATCTTGTCAAGAACATGAAGCGGAAAAACCGGCAGCCTATGTTTATGACGGACAAGAAAGGAGTTGATAGCCGGATTTTTGTGCTTAGTAAACGGTGGATAATGGATTTATGAATAAGGGGGTTAACAATAATGAAGAAAGTGCTTTTTATCTTACTTGTGTCAGCTTTGATGCTCAGCCTTTTCGCTTTCGGCTGCTCTCCTGACGCGCCCGAACCGGCCCCACCGCCGGCTGACCCGGCTGACCCGCCGGATGAAATTGCCGATGACCAGGATCTGGTTATCGCGATCGGAGCAGAACCGGAGAACCTGGACCCGTTGAAGATGATGTCTGCACCGGCGGCGACCATTGCAGAGCACATGGTGGAGAATTTAATTTACCTGGATGTTGACGGCACGTTGCAGCCGGCCCTGGCCGAATCCTGGGAACCCACAGAAGATGGAATGTCCTGGATTTTAAAACTGCGCGAAGGGGTGGAATTCCACGATGGTACACCCTTTAACGCCGAAGCTGTGAAGTTTAACCTGGATCGGTTTATGGGTGTTGAAGACCCGGATAACGCAGCGGTTTTTGCTTTCCTTCTGGGTGAGGTGTCAGAAGTGGAAGTGGTCGATGAATACACAGTAGAAATACACTTAAACGATGTTTTTGCGCCCATTGCCTCTCACCTGTCCCATTCCTTTATCGGCATGCACAGCCCGGCTTCCCTGGAAGCCCTGGATGCCGGTGCATTTGTCGAGGAGCCGGTCGGAACCGGCCCGTTCAAATTTGCCGGATGGGACCGCGGAAACCAGATCGTGATGGAACGCAATGATGATTACTGGGGCAACGTGCCGAAGCTCAGTTCGGTTACCTTTAAATTTGTCCCTGAGGCCGGTTCCCGTGTCATTATGCTGGAAACCGGGGAGGCCCATGCCATTATGGCCGTGCCGCCCACCGATATCGATCGACTGGACGGCGTGGCTGACATTGACGTGGTTCACCAGACCAGCGTTCGTGTCATCTACCTGGGCTTCAACCTGGAGCGGGAAATCTTCCAGGATGCCAGGGTAAGACAGGCGTTAAACCACGCAGTAAACAAAGATGCGTTAATCAATACTATCTTTAGCGGTGTGGGTGAGCCTTCATCCGCTCCCATCGTGCCGGCTATCTTCGGATACACGGCAGTTGGGCCCTACGAGTATGACCCGGACAAAGCAAAGGAACTTCTGGCCGATGCCGGTTATGCCGACGGGTTTGACGTGGAGATGTTCCATCCCACGGGCAGGTACCCGCAGGATGCGACGGTTACCGAAGCCGTTCAGGCCATGCTCCGGGAAGTGGGAGTGAATGCCAGCCTGACAACCTACGACTGGGGCACTTACCTGGATACGGTGATCGTTCCTCCGGAAGACGCAGAACACGATATATACATGCTGGGTTGGGGGACAGTAACCCTGGATGCCGATTACGGACTCTATGCCCTCTATCACTCCACCCAGTGGCCGCCCAGGAACAACGTTTCCTATTACGCCAATGATGATGTGGATGCCCTGCTTGACGAAGCACGGGTGACAGCTGACAGGAGTGTTCGCGAGGACCTTTACCAGCAGGCCATTGAGATCATCTGGGATGACGCACCCTGGCTCTTCCTGTATGATGAAGGACAGGTTAATGCGGTAAGGTCCAATGTGAAAGGGCTCATTCACCATCCCCTGGAAAACCTTTCTGCCTGGGAAGCCTGGATTGAATAGATAACCTTTGTGGTTTTTAGATGTGGCGAAGTGATCTGGGGCAGGGTTAAACGCTTAAAGGACTTTAACTGTCCCCCTGCCCCTTGTTTATTTTGAACGGATTGTTTCGAGCACCGGGGGTGCACACGTTGCTGGGATATATCATTAAAAGATTATTATTAGCCATTCCTGTTTTAATCGGTGTCTCCATTCTTGTATTTGCAATTATTCGTTTTATTCCCGGAGACCCCGCCAGGGCCATTGCCGGTGTTCACGCTTCTCCCGAGCATATCGAACAGGTCAGGCGGGAGCTTTTGCTGGACGAGGGGCTTCATGTTCAGTATTACCTGTTCATGAAAAATCTGCTCCAGGGTGACCTGGGACGGTCGACCTACAGCCGAAGACCTGTGACCACGGAACTGAGCGAGCGCTTCCCCAATACCGTTAAGTTGTCCCTGGCTGCCATGTTTATCGCTACAGTTGTTGGGATGACAGCCGGAATCATTTCAGCCACCAGGCGCTATTCAATCTTTGATTATTCCAGTATGGTGGGTGCCCTTGTTGGCGTGGCGGCTCCGGTATTCTGGCTGGGAATCATGTTTCAGCTGCTGTTTGCAGTACGGCTCGGCTGGTTGCCCTCGGGACAGATGGGTACATTCAAGCACTTAATTCTACCTTCATTAACCCTGGGGTTGGCTACGGCAGCGCTCATTGCCCGGATAACTCGTTCCAGCATGCTGGATGTGCTCAGACAGGATTATATTACGACAGCGCGTTCCAAGGGGTTGGCCGAGCGGGTGGTCACCTACAAGCATGCCCTGAAGAATGCGCTCATCCCGGTGGTGACCGTAATGGGTCTGCAGTTCGGCACCCTGCTGGGCGGTGCTGTCCTGGTGGAAACGGTGTTTTCGTGGCCGGGTATCGGCCGGCTGATGGTTGACTCCATCTTAAGGCGGGATTATCCCGTGGTCCAGGGCGCCGTGCTTCTTCTGGCTGTGACCTTTGTTCTAATTAACCTGCTGGTGGATGTCATGTATGCCTTTTTGGATCCCCGGATCAGCTACGGGAAGAAGGAGGCGGAATAGACCCATGAGTGAACCGTTGGCGACCTGTCAAAGGGAACAGCAAAAAAGAGATACTGAACTGCGGCAGGTCATGATTCACTTACGCCGTAACCGTGGGGCTATGGTAGGCCTGATTGTGCTGGCTGTTTTTTTGTTCTGTGCTATTTTTGCTCCTCTGCTGGCACCCTATGACCCAACGGTCCCCGATTTTGGCAGGCCGTTGGAAAAACCGTCCCAAGACCATATTCTGGGTACCGATGAACTGGGGCGTGACCTGTTTTCCCGCATTCTTTATGGTTCCCGGATTTCCCTGGCTATCGGGTTGATATCTGTTTCTATCGGCCTGGTGGTAGGCATACCCTTGGGTGCGCTTTCCGGTTTTTACGGCGGGAAATTTGACCTGATTGTCCAGCGGTTTATTGATATTTTGATCGCCTTTCCTGGTATTCTCCTGGCCATTGTGGTTGTTACCATCCTGGGCGTGGGCGTGGAAAACGTGATGATTGCCGTCGGCATTGCCTCCATTCCCATCTATACTCGACTGATCCGGGGTTCTGTGCTTTCCGTAAAAGAGGAAGGGTATGTGGCTGCTGCCAGGGCCCTGGGTATTGGAAATGCCAGAATAATCATCCGCCACATCATGCCCAATTGTATGGGGCCGATTATTGTGCAGTCTACCTTTCAGATCGCCACGGCTATTCTTTGGGCTGCCGGCCTGGGGTTCCTGGGCCTGGGTGCTCAGGTCCCCGACCCGGAATGGGGTGCCATGCTGAGCAAGGGGCGGGAATATATGCGGGTGGCCCATCACCTGACCACATATCCCGGCCTGGCTATTCTTTTTATGGTTTTAGGCTTTAACCTGCTGGGAGACGGCCTGCGCGATGCCCTGGATCCCAAATCCAGGAAGTCCAGGTAAGGGGTGAACTCATGGAGAGCCTGCTCCAGGTAAAAGATTTAAAAACGAACTTCTATTCGGACAACGCGGTAATCCATGCCGTAGACGGCGTCTCTTTTAATGTGCGGCCCGGTGAAGTGGTGGGGCTGGTGGGAGAATCCGGCTGTGGGAAAAGCGTGGTTTCTTTAAGTATTATGCGCCTTGTTATGTACCCCCCGGGGAAGATCGAGGGCGGCCAGATCTTGTTTAAGGGAAGGGATCTTCTTTCGCTATCAGAGCGGGAAATGCGCAAGATCCGGGGGAATGAAATCGCCATGATATTCCAGGAACCGATGACCTCCCTTAATCCGGTATACCGCATTGGTGAACAGGTGAGTGAAGCCATTCACCTGCATCAGGGAATTGATCGAACGGCCAGCTGGGAAAAAGCCGTGGAAATGTTGAGACTGGTAGGAATACCCAGACCAAAGGAAGTCATCAGAGATTACCCTCATCAATTTAGCGGCGGCATGCGCCAGCGGGCCATGATTGCCATGGCCCTGTCTTGCAACCCCAGCCTGCTCATCGCCGATGAGCCAACAACGGCCCTGGATGTGACAATCCAGGCCCAGATCCTGGAACTCATGAAAGACCTGAAGCAAAAAATAAATACGGCCATTATTTTTATTACCCACGACCTGGGTGTCGTAGCCGAAATGGCCGATCACGTAGTAGTGATGTACGCGGGGAAAGTAGTAGAAGATACAGATGTTGCCTCTCTTTTTACCGAGCCGCTCCATCCGTACACCGTGGGTTTGATTCAGTCCAAACCCAAGATGGAAGATGAAAAAGAGCTGTTGGATTTTATTCCGGGGATTGTACCCAATCCTTTGGATATGCCCGCAGGGTGCTATTTTAATCCGCGCTGCCGGCAGGCCATGGATATTTGCCGTCAAAAAATGCCCGAAGTTGTGGAGGTTAAACCCGGCCATCGGGTTCGGTGCTGGCTGTTCAACGAGGAAGGGGTCTGAGGATGGTAGCAAATGAACCTGTACTGCAAGTGGAAGGCCTGAAAAAATATTTTCCTGTAAAAGCCGGCGTTTTTTCTCGTGTACACAACTTTGTGCGAGCCGTTGACGATATCAGCCTGGATATATTCCCCGGAGAGGTCTATGCCCTGGTAGGTGAGTCGGGCTGTGGGAAAACCACGGCCGGACAAACAATTTTAAGAATGCTCCAACCTACCGGGGGCAAGCTCTATTTCCAGGGCAAGGACATCCTGGCCTTGAACCGAACGGAATTGCGCCAGATGCGCAAAGAGATGCAGATCATATTTCAGGATCCGTACAGTTCGCTCAACCCGCGAATGACC
>SKMY01000101.1 GCA_007120815.1 Syntrophomonadaceae bacterium
CTAACGCCATTTTGCAAAAAAAAAGTCGCCTTCCCATATTTTTCTAATGACTCTAAGCGACCGGAAAACAGTTTTTGTAAATTTTTCGCAAAATCATCTACGGAACCATCAACGACCAGAGAGATTAATTTATTCGTCCGGTTGAGGAGGAGATCTCGCACAAAACTCCCCACTGCATAGATCTGGTAATTATTAAGTTGAGCACAGTATCCTGACAAGTAGATAATAATCTGGAAGTCTTTTGGGAAACGTTCATTAATTAGAGGGATAAGGTTAGCCATTAGCCGTGTGAACCTTTCAATGTGATTCAAGCTTGTACAGGTCTTTGGGATTCATTATACCATAAAATAACAAAGGAACAAATAACTCAATTATAATAATTCAAGGTTGAAGGGTTTTGGTGCAGTTGCTTTTTTGCTTGGAGCAAATCCACAAATGCCTCTATTCTTGTTTCCATACCTGTTTTTGAAAAGTGCTCGTCAACAGAAAGTGTTAACACGGGAATTTGATGGTCTCTTATCACACTTACTAAAGTGCTTTGGGCGACAATTTCAGGCGTGCAGGCCAGCGGATAAAGGTGGATAATCCCATCAAAACCCTTTCGAGCATATTGCACTGTATCGCCTACTGATTCCCGTCCATGTCCACCAACAAAACATCCCAGGTAAGGCTTTGCGGCATTTTGTATTTTCACCCGAGCCGGGTAGCGCATCGGATCTTTCAAGATATTATCTTTGATCCAGTTTGATAAAGAGGCACTTCGAATAACTTGAACGTGCAAACGACCAAGCAATTTTTCTATGTCACAGTTTACATACGGCTCCCACATGAGGAAGACTTCACCAACGATGGCAATTCGCAGCGGCCTGAAACAGATCTTATTCTGCTTTTTTATCGCTAAAAGTTCTCTTTTGCCAGACTGTGTTATTTGCTTTATTGTTTTTATTCGTTTTATGCCTTCTATTGACCGCATAATCTTTTCGAATTTTTGCTGGGCCTCTTTTGGATTGTAGGGTTGCACCTCCAGCAGTAACCTGTGGAAAAAATCCATTACACAAATTTTTTGCCACGCTATATATAACGCTCGACTCACGTCTTGCCAACCACGGCCATTATTTAATCCTCGTAATCTCTTAAAAAACAATGCCCAGCCTTGACCTGGTGGCTCAACAACAATCATGTTGAAATCATAACCCAGATCACTTAAAATGGACCGTTCAACCTGGGCGTAATAACCAAGTCTGCAGGGTCCGCACCCACCGGGCATAATAAGGGTGTCGGCCCCTAATTCAATTGCTTCGATAAAATTGCCCAGGTTTACTTTTAAAGGAAGGCAAGCCATTTCTGGGGCATTTTGAATACCTAGCTCCATGGTCTTTTTCGTTACCGGGGGGGGTGGTATAACCTCATGACCAAGCATTTCAAACAGGTCTTTCAGGGCTATCCAAAGCGTCCCCATGTGCGGGAAAGTAAGCTTCATCTTTTTGCATTCTCCTCTTTAATAAATCCATAAATGCCTCTATCCGGGTAAGAATTCCTCCTTCAGCGGAATGTTCATCAATAACAATAATAAGGCAAGGGATGCCTTTGTCCTTACATGCTTTATGAATGAGTTCCATGATAAATGAATCTGGGCCACAAAAAAAAGAAACCACAAGTATGATTCCATGAACCATTTTTTTCTCCATAATGTAAAAGGCAGATCCCAGGATTTCTTTTCCGAAAGTCCAGAAAATATCTTTTTCTAGTTTTTTCAACCCTTTTCGGTACGCTTCTTCCCCGAACATCTTATTTGTGATGAGTTTCGCTCCGTGCTCCCTTAAACGCTGGTGGATCTGATAGTTGAGAAAGTGGTCGTATAAATTATAGCTATGCCCCAGAAGCGCTATTGTTATATTGTTATTATTTGTATTGGTATTAATTTGCTCAACAAAAGAATCGTCGGATTGATTATTTTCCAGGAATGATTCTAAGGTTACACCCATTTGTATTTTTTTCTTAAAAAGTTCTTGCTTCCGATTTGCCAGGATACATGCATTTCTTACTCTTAAAGGATTTATGGTAAACATTTTGCCCAGACGAAAAAAACCCGGTGGGATTTTGTCTTTTCCTTCTCTTAAATCAATATCGATATCAAGAACGGGAGGTAAATTGGGGATGAGCTGTTTAACCATATAGGGTAAACCCATAAACTTTGGACAAAGAAATCGCTTTGGTTCGATGCTTACAAAACGGGGAATAAAAAGATAATCAACTTTTTTATGCATTAAGTTATCGATATGACCCATGAATGCTTTTACCGGGATGCAGGTTTCATCGGTGGATGTCGTAATCCCCCGGCGTAGGATATGGTCATTGGTCATATCTGAAAGGATGACTTCTGCACCCAGGCTTTGAAAAAAACTCGTCCAAAAAGGAAAATAATCATGATATAGAAGCGCCCGGGGTATTCCTATGCGAACATTCACCTTAACATCTCCCTCTCAATAACAGGCCCCAAAAAGTGGACCCAAACCGCACTATCAATGCAGTAATATTTGTAACTGTTCAGCCCTTTATTTTTCCCCTGGAGGTGCCGTATCAGGGTCTTTTGTTTTTAAAAAAGCGGGACGGTATCCTTTTACCGGGACAGGTTTTCTTAATATAATACTCAGTATTGACGGGGCGTGAAAAGGATACACTGGCCACAAATAAGGTAATCCAAAAGATCGTGTTAACAATAATAAAACCAGCAAAGCAACCAACCCGGCGATAAACCCGTAGAAGCTAAAAATGCCGGTCAAGACGAGCAAGAAAACATGTATAAGTCGATTGGCCAGGCCCAGTTCCCAACTCGGTGTGGCAAAAACACCAATGGCGACTAACCCAATGTATAACAATACTTCTGGCACAAAAATGCCGACTTCTATAGCAATTTCTCCGATTAGCAGTCCCCCAACAAGTCCAAGGGCGGTGGCCAAAGGTGAAGGAGTGTGTATGCTGGCCATACGAATCAGGTCAAGTCCAATGTTTGCAAAAATGAATTGCACAAAAAGTGGTATGGCGGGTTCCTCTCTTGGGCCAATGAATTCCAAAAAATTACCTAATAAGCCTGGGTGTTCCGCAATAATAAGCCACAAGGGAACCAGGAAGACGGATACCAAAATGCCAATCAACCGAACCCAACGGATATACAAGCCAATGATGGGATTGTGTCTAAATTCCTCTGCATGTTGAACATGATGAAATAACGTTACAGGTGCAATGATAACTGATGGAGAGGTATCGACCACAATGCATACATGTCCCTCAAGAAGGTGTACTGCGGCAACATCAGGGCGTTCCGTATAGCGCACTTCGGGAAAGGGATTCCAAAAACTTTCTGTAATAAATTCTTCTACTGAATTTTCTGCCATGGGCAGTCCGTCCACATTTATTTTTTGAAGCCGCTCTTTTACCCGTTCTAGAATATACGGGTTGACAATGTCTTCAATATAAAGCAAGGCAACATCCGTGAGTGAACGGCTGCCAACCTGCATGACCTCGGTCCTCAACCCGGGATCCCTTACCCTTCGCCTGATTAAGGCGATATTGAAAAGAAGCGTTTCCACAAAGCCATCCCGGGATCCCCGTGTCACTTTTTCTACATCCGGTTCTTCAGGGGCTCGGACGGGATACTCCCGCGTATCCACCACAATGGCCTTGCTTTCACCCTCGATAAAAAACACCATGGGGCCGGCCAATATTTCCGCCACGGATTCTTCCAGGTTGTCAACAAAAGAGGTTTCTCCATAGGGTAACAGCTTATAGTAAATCTTATCCAGAGAATTGGGAACCACTTCTTCATGGCGGGCTTTCATTAATGACTGCATAATTAAGGTAACCAGGTCAGAGTTAATGAAGCCATCGATAAAAGCAAAGGCCACTTTTTTTCGACCTATTGTAAATTCGCGGAGCAGCACATCAAAACTGATGCCAACCCCTAGTTTTTGGCTGAGATATTCCAGGTTTTCTTTTAATTTGGGGGAAATGGGCGTTTTCTTTTTAAAATTAACGGTCATGTGTAAGATTATCCTTTAGGTCTAAATAGTACGGCCATAAAAAAACCAAAAATGATTGCCGCTGTTATTCCAGTAGAAGTGAGTTCAAACATCCCGGTCAAAACACCCATAATGCCTGTTCGTTGCGCTTCAGACATGGCGCCTTTTACCAGGGCATTCCCAAAACTTGAGATGGGCAGCAGTGCCCCTGCACCTGCATAATCAATTAACCTATCGTAAAGTCCAACGCCTCCTAAAACGCCTCCGCCTACCGTGTATCCAGTTAAAATATGGCCCGGTGTCCATGGGGTTAGATCAAATAAAAGCTGACCTAGAACACAAATCAATCCTCCTACCCAAAAGGCTGTTAAGAAGTCACCCATAAAAAATCTCCTTTTTCCTGAATGATTTTTCGGTTAAACTGCAAACAAGGAGTTAAATTTCCAGTGAAACAGCATGTGCAATGGAAGGCATGCTTTCTCCCTGCAAAATGGTTGTAGGGCTGTGCAGGGAACCCGTAGCAACCAGCAGCACTCTTCTTATTTCTTTTTTTTGCATCTGGTTTAAAAAGAAGCTCAAAAAAACGAGAGCGGAGCAGGCACATCCGCTTCCACCGGAACCTACATTTTGATGGGGGTGATAAATCAATACGCCACAGTCGGCATAGTTGGAACGAATATCTATGCCGTTATTTAACAGGATGTCTTCATTCAGTTTTTTCCCTGTGCTCCCCAGGTCTCCAGTAACAATTAAATGATAGTAACCTGGTTCCCTTTCCAGGTCGGACAAATGCTGCTTGATGGTATCGGCCGCGGCGGGAGCCATGGCCGTTCCCATATTCAGCGGGTCTTTAATACCGGCATCTACGATTTTTCCAGGCGTCAGAGATTCAATTTTGGGCCCATGCCCTGTAGATCCCAAAATAACCGCCCCTGCACCGGTCACTGTCCATTGGGCATACCCGGGCCGCTGGTAGCCGTATTCCGTTGGAAAACGATATTGTCTTTCCGAGGTACAGTTGTGGCTTGATGTGGCAATAAGAACACGGGAGGCAAAGCCCCCCTCCACCAACATGGAACCCAGAGAAAGTCCTTCTGTCAGGGTAGAACAAGCGCCATATAAACCAAAGTAAGGGATAGCAAGTTTTCGGGCACAGTAGCTTGCAGAGATGACCTGATTTAGCAGGTCACCAGCAAAAAAATAATCAATATCATCTGGGGTTAGCCCGCCTTTACCCATAGCAAGAAAACAAGCTTCTTCCAGCATATGGCATTCCGCTTTTTCAAAGCTTTTCTCTTTCAAAAGGATGTCTTTGTAGCTCCTGTCAAAATATTGTGCCAGCGGCCCTCTGGCCTCTTTAGGGCCGGCTACGGTAGACGCAAAATTTAACGATGCTTTTTTTTCCAGAAGGAGGCTTTGGCGGCCCATTTTTTTGCTGGCTTTTGCCGTATTTTTTTCGGTTAAGGTTGCAATCAACAATGTGTCCTCCTTGCTCTATTTCATATTAAGGCCGAAATAATCCCGATAATAAATGCGGTCACAACACCGAACATGATAACTGGACCCGCCAGAGAAAACATTTTTGCGCCTGTTCCCAGTACCAGCCCCTCTCGTTTAAACTCCATTGCCATTGCTGTTACAGAGTTGGCAAACCCTGTAACCGGAATGGCTAAACCTGCCCCTGCTATGTTGGAGACCCGATCGAAAACACCAATGGCTGTCAGCAGTGAAGCGATAAAAATAACCGTTGCCACCATGGGATTGCCCGCTTGTTCTTGAGAAACTCCAAGGGCCAGGTACAGTACTAAAAGAGCCTGGCCCAAGATACTAACAAGCCCACCAAACAAAAATGCATAGATAATGTTTCGAAGTAAAGGTGGTTTAGGTTGTTTTAATTTGTTCCAGTTTGCAAACCAGTTGTTCTCAAGCATAAGTTTTTGATCTGCTTCCGGTATTCTTTTAGAACCTATGAGAAACACCCACCTTTATCTGTTTTCTCGGATTGCAAAGGCTAATCTTACATTGGCTTTGTACTCTTTTACTTCTCCGTTTGCAACGTTTGCGGTTAAGTTAAGCACTTCTATCCCTGTAATGTTATCTACAGTTTTGGAGGCTTCCCTAACGGCATCTTTAATGGCGTTTTCCCAACCATTTTCTGATCCACCAATAACCTCAATTACTTTTGCTACACTCAAGTTTTTCACTCCTTTTTATTTTTTCAAACGGCTCTATGTTATTTTGCTTATTTCCTTTCGTTACTATTCCATATTTCTCCCTGGCATTCGATATATTGCTCTGTTGACACCAAGCGAGAGCGCCTGGGTACCTTGTCTTCATGCGGCATAATGGAGTATGTAATAAAAAAAGTAAACAACATCATTAACACAATTAACACGGTAAAAAAAATAATAAATCTGGGATTTTCCTTGAGCATTGTACTCCCTCCAATAGTTTATTATATTTTTGCCATCCAAGGGTTTTTTTTATGCGCGATACAATGAACAGTTTTTTACATGCCGGGTTGGAGTTTCATCAAGATCCAGTGGAGTACAAATGAATTAGAAAACAAAAAAAGGCTTTATCAGAAAGCCCTATTCCGCCCGCTCATCAAATAAATATATGAAGAATTATTTACAGGGTGTTACCAGTCTATTTCTTTTAACCTTTTTAAAGCTTTTTTTTCCAGTCTTGATACATGTGATTGAGAAAGCCCTAATAATTCAGCTACTTCCTTTTGACTCTTATCCATGATGTACCTTAAAACCATGACTTGTTTTTCTTTGTGCATGAGCTTATTAATAACTTCTTTCAAGCGGATAGAAAAAAAGAAATCGTCAGCATCAATGTTGGAAGTTTCATCATGCTTATTCACGGTGTCATCATCAAAAGATAAAACAGTTTGGCCCATTTCGTTGATTAATAACGCTATGTCTTCTCTGGGAAGATTAATGGCTTTGGATAATTCATCCAGGTTGGGATGTCGCATTAATATCTGTTCCATTCTTTCTTTTTCTTTTACAAGTCGGTTGATATAATTATGGTACGTGCGAGATATTTTTACCAAGTGCCCATTGTTTCTCAAGTATGAACGAATTTCTCCTAGAATAAAGTGTGCTGCATATGTTGTAAACTTTGTTCCCTGTTGTGGATCATATCTATCCAATGCTTTAAGCAGGCCAATACTGCCCTCCTGGAATAAGTCTTCAGGGTCGGCTTGTGCAGACGTATAGCGGCGAATTAAACCATGAACTAGCGGTATATGAATATCAAATAACTTGTTCCGAGCATCAAGGTCCCCTGTGCTGCTTTTATCAAATAATATTTTTAGTTCACTACCCTTAAGCATAAGACTGCCCCTTCGTCGGAAGAGTAAAATTTAATGGTTCTCCAGTGCTTTTCCAAATGTTTTGCTCATTTTGATAACCGTTCCTTTACCGGGCATGGAATGGATCTCCAACTTGTCCATGAAGTTTTCCATGATTGTAAACCCCATACCCGAACGCTCCAATTCAGGCTTATCTGTATAGAATGGTTCCCGAACCTTTTGAATGTCCTCAATACCTTTTCCTTCATCGTGGACTTCCACCATAACGGTATGATTTTCTATCGCTGCTTTAATGGTAATCGTCCCAGTCTCATCGTCGTATGCATGTAAAATGCTGTTTGTAACGGCTTCAGAAACGGCCGTCCTGACTTCATTGACTTCTTCTAATGTTGGATCTAACCGGGCGGAAAAAGCAGCGACAACAACTCGAACAAAGCTCTCGTTCTCCGACTTTGCCGGTATTTTTAATATCATGTAATCCATAATTTGTGCCGGCCAACTAGAACCGGTTTACACCTCCTAACCTGATTAGACTATCCAAATTAATTAACTAAAATGTTTTAAGGAATCGCTTTCCTGGTCAAAAACAGGAATTACGTTTAACACTCCGCCCATTTGTAATATTCTTTCCGAATGTTTATTCAAACCACAAAGCACGACCTGTCCGCCTTTTTCCTTGATTTCACGATATCTTCCTAAGATGACACCGATGCCGGAACTGTCGATAAAACTCAGCTCTTTAACATTAATTACCAGGTTAAACACTGTATCTTTTTTTAGTTCTTGCTGGATGGCTTCTTTTAATTTTATGGAGGTGTGGTGATCCAGTTCCCCTTTTAAACGAACAATAAGAACGCTCTTTCTTTTAATCAATTGTATGTCCATGTAATCCCCCCCCTGCTGGAACGTATATGGAAATCAATTCTACAACTATCAGTAATTTCCTGCAATAAAAAAACCCCTTAAGGGGTTTTTGTGTTTAATTTATAAATCGCAGCCATATTTCTAGATAACGTGATAATAATTTTGGGAAGGACACTTTATGAACCTCGTCAGATAAAACCAGGCTAATTTCTTTTATGACCTGATCTTTAAGCAATGCTCTTGCTGACCCCACCGGGTACCCTTTTTCCAGAGGCGCCTCTAAGCGTGCGGGCAGGGAATAATCGATTTCAAAATTGTTTTCTTCACCTTTTTTTACCAGCAAACTCAAGTTTTCCAGTGCGATAACGTCTATTTCTTGAGCATCTCCCCTGTCAACGGGAAGAGTTGCCACTACCTTATTCCTGGGAACCAATACAACACTGTAATAATTTAAAAATCCATAATCCAGAAGCTTTTTAGCCTCCTCATACCGGGTGTCGCTACTTGGAGCTCCCATAACAACAGCTATGTAACGGGTACCATTTCTTTCTGCTGAAGCCGATATACTGTGTCCCGACTCTCGCGTATAGCCGGTTTTCACGCCGTCACAACCTTGATAGTACCTGATCAGCCGATTTGTATTGCTTAAAAAAACCCGTCCTGCCC
>SKMY01000236.1 GCA_007120815.1 Syntrophomonadaceae bacterium
AGTCCGGAGGGATAACAGGAATAACATCCAGGATCATCCAGCTGCACAGGTTGCCAGACTTGCGAAAAGCCTCGACCACTTCCAGGCGACGAATGGCCCGGACTTTTTTCTGGCCGCTGCTAGACCGGATTTCCGCACGCAGATCTTCAGTTAACTCCTCCAGATCTATTTCCTCCAGGAGTTTTTTGATGGCCTCGGCACCCATTTCGGCTTTAAATCCTTTACCGGCAGCAAAAATGGCCTCATATTTTTCACGGTATTCTCTATACTCTGCTTCGGAAAGCAGTTGTTTTTTGCTCAAATAGGTTTCACCGGTGTCTATAACAACATAGGCGGCAAAGTAAAGTATTTTTTCCAGCGCCCGGGGTGACATATCCAGAAGCAAACCCATGCGGCTGGGGATACCCTTAAAGTACCAAATATGAGAAACCGGGGCAGCAAGTTCGATATGGCCCATGCGCTCACGGCGCACTTTGGCACGGGTGACCTCAACGCCGCAGCGGTCGCAAACAATGCCCTTGTAACGAACACGTTTATATTTCCCGCAGTGACATTCCCAGTCTTTTTGGGGACCAAATATTTTTTCGCAAAATAAGCCTTCCCGCTCGGGTTTCAAGGTGCGGTAATTGATGGTTTCGGGTTTTTTGACTTCCCCTCTCGACCAGGCCCTAATCTGCTCGGGTGACGCCAGGCTAATTTGTAAGGCATCAAAATTGTTGACATCCAACAAAGGTGATTTCCCCCTTCCAAGTATTGCTGATGCCTGATTATCCTTAAAACCTGTGGTTAAAAGTTATCTTCTTCATCTTCTATTCCCATGCTGCTGCGAACCCTGAAACGCTCACTTTTTGCCATGTTTTCTTCATTATTATCCAGATCAGCGTCTTTTTCTTCGAAATCTTCCTCAGCGAAATCCTCTTCCAGCGCTTCCTCATCGTTGTCAGCAAAGGGGCTGAAGCTGTCCACATCCATGGAAACCTTTTCCAGCTCTTCGTCGTTCAAGATTTCCGGTTCTTCCTCGTCTTCCAGGTCGGTGTCTCCCGGCCCTGATTCTTCTTCCGAGTCCTCGACACCTTCAATATTTACATCCAGCAAAAACTCGGTTTCCTCATCTTCTTCCCGGATAGGCACTTCATCATAGTCTTCTCCCAGAACTTTGACATCCAGTCCCAAACTTTGGAGTTCTTTAACCAGAACTTTAAAGGATTCCGGCACACCGGGTTCGGGGATATTGTCGCCTTTCACAATGGATTCGTACGTTTTCACCCGGCCCACCACATCATCGGATTTTACTGTTAAAATTTCTTGCAGGGTGTAGGCGGACCCATAGGCCTCTAAGGCCCAGACTTCCATTTCCCCGAATCGCTGCCCGCCGAACTGGGCCTTGCCGCCCAGGGGCTGCTGAGTAACCAGGGAGTAAGGCCCGGTAGACCGGGCATGTATTTTATCATCCACCAGGTGGGCCAGCTTGAGCATGTAAATATAACCCACCGTTACTTCATTGTCAAATTTTTCACCGGTCCGGCCGTCCCGCAGGACGGTTTTGCCATTCATGGGCAGTCCCGTTTCCTTGAAGGCAGCAAAAACATCTCGTTCGTGGGCCCCGTCAAACACAGGAGACGCAATGTGTATGCCCAAAATGTTTGCTGCCCAACCCAGGTGACTTTCCAGTACCTGTCCGACATTCATACGCGAAGGAACACCTAAGGGATTCAGAACGATTTCAACGGGTTGGCCGTCAGGAAGGTAGGGCATATCCTCTTCCGGTAGTATACGGGCTATAACGCCCTTATTGCCGTGACGCCCGGCCATTTTATCGCCTTCAGAAATTTTCCGCTTTTGGGCGATATAAACCCGGACCAACTGGTTCACCCCGGGAGAAAGTTCATCGCCGGCTTCCCGAGAAAAAACCTTGACATCCACGATCATACCCGACTCGCCATGGGGCACCCGCAGGGAGGTATCTCTAACCTCCCGGGCTTTTTCTCCAAAGATTGCCCGGAGCAGTCTTTCCTCCGCCGTGAGCTCTGTTTCCCCTTTGGGGGTCACTTTACCTACCAGGATATCCCCGGCACGGACTTCGGCACCGATGGAAATAATGCCCCGTTCATCCAGGTCTTTGAGGGCGTCTTCCCCCACATTGGGGATATCGCGGGTAATCTCTTCCGGACCCAGCTTGGTATCCCGGGCCTCGGCCTCGTATTCTTCAATATGAATAGACGTAAAGACGTCTTCTTTTACCAGTTTTTCGCTAATCAGGATGGCATCTTCATAGTTATACCCTTCCCAGGGCATAAACGCCACCAGAATGTTCCGGCCCAGGGCTATTTCCCCCCGGTCCGTGCAGGGACCGTCAGCCAAAATATCGGCCTGTTTAACACGCTGGCCTTTTTTGACAATAGGTCGCTGGTTCATGCACGTTCCCTGGTTGGAGCGCTTAAATTTGTGGAGGGTATAAATGTCACAGCCTTTATAAGGATAGGCCAGGGCTTTTTCAATAAAAACTTCCCGGGTACGCCCGTGAATCACCTGGCTGGGGCCGTCGGGATCTTCATGCCGGCGAACCACGATCTGGGTGCTGGATACAGAAATAACTTCACCGGAATTTTGGGCAATAATTACCACACCCGAGTCGAGGGCTGCTTTGGCTTCCATACCGGTACCAACCAGGGGTGCTTCAGTCTTTAAAAGGGGCACGGCCTGGCGCTGCATGTTGGAGCCCATTAACGCCCGGTTTGCATCATCGTTTTCCAAAAACGGAATAAGCGCCGTTGCTACACTGACCAGCTGCTTGGGAGATACGTCCATGTAGTCCACATCTTGGGGAGGAACCAATACGGTATCCTTTTGGAAACGGCAAATGACGCTGTTGTTTTGGAAGTGGCCCTCTTCATCAATGGGCGCATTGGCCTGGGCAACAATATACTCATCTTCATCATCAGCGGTCAAATAAACCACATCATGGGTCACCACGTTGTGCTCTTTATCCACCCGGCGATAAGGTGTTTCAATAAAGCCGAACTCGTTGATTCGGGCAAAGGTGCTAAGCGACCCGATCAGGCCAATGTTGGGACCTTCCGGTGTCTCTATGGGGCACATTCGTCCATAGTGAGAGTGGTGCACATCGCGCACTTCAAAACCTGCCCGCTCCCGGCTTAAGCCTCCCGGCCCCAGGGCACTTAAACGCCTCTTGTGGGTCAATTCGGCCAGGGGATTGGTTTGATCCATAAACTGGGAAAGCTGGCTGCTGCCAAAAAATTCCTTGATCGATGCAATGACCGGTCGAATATTTATCAAGGCCTGGGGGGTTACCGCTTCCACGTCTTGAATGGTCATCCGTTCTCGAACCACCCGTTCCATCCTGGAGAGCCCGATTCGGAATTGATTCTGCAGGAGTTCACCCACGCTTCGTAAGCGTCGGTTGCCCAGGTGGTCAATGTCATCGACGTTCCCCACGCCATCCATCAGGTTAAGCAGGTACCCGATGGTCGAAACGATATCATCGGGCGTGAGACGTTTAATTTGAGTGGCCACGCTGCCGTTGCTTAACACGGTACAGGCTTTGCCTTCCTTGTTTAGAATTTTTATCCGCTGCACCCGTCGTTCTTCAATTTGTTTATAGATGGCTGCGTTTACAGCTGTTCCTGTTTCAGCCAGCACTTCACCGGTATCCGGATCAGAGAAATCTTCCGCCAGCGTGTTAAACATCAATCGACCCCGCAAGGAAAGTTTCTTGTTGACCTTGTAGCGGCCTACTTTGGCAAAATCATAACGCTTGGGATCAAAGAACAGCGACTCAAACAAGCTGCGGGCATTTTCTACGTTTAAAGGTTCACCCGGCCTCAGCCGCTTGTAAACCTCCAGAAGTCCTTCTTCTTCGGAGACGGTGTGGTCTTTTTCCAGGGTATTGAGTATGCGAACATCATTGTCGTAGAGATCAAGAATTTCGTTGTTGGCCCCGTAGCCTACCGCCCGAAGGAGAACGGTGACGGGCACTTTTCGGGTTCGGTCGACCTTGACCCAAACCATATCATTGGCATCCGTCTCAAATTCCAGCCATGCACCGCGGTTAGGGATGATCGTACCGGAATAGCGGTATTTCCCATTTTCAAATTGCGAGTTAAAGTACACCCCTGGAGAGCGAACCAGCTGGCTTACGATAACCCTTTCTGCACCATTAATAATGAATGTTCCATTGGCGGTCATCAGGGGGAAATCCCCCATAAAGACTTCCTGCTCCTTGACTTCGCCCGTTTCGCGATTAACCAGCCGAACCTGGACTTTGAGCGGAACAGAATAAGTGGCATCCCGTTCTTTGCATTCTTCTACTGAATACTTTGGTTCTCCCAGTGAATAGTCTATAAATTCGAGGACAAGGTTTTGAGTAAAATCTTTTATTGGAGATACATCGTGGAATACTTCGCGTAAACCTTCTTCTAAAAACCAGCGGTAAGAGCTTTTTTGAACTTCGACGAGATCGGGAAGGTCCAGAATTTCATTAATGCGGGCATAACTCCTTCTTTTCCTCTTCCCCGCCTCGACCTCCTTAAACATAAAAAAAATCACTCCCCCGGTTTATTTTTCATTGCAGCGAGCCTTATAACGAGCCTTATACAAAAAGCAGTATACGCGTCCTACATCATCACAAGCATGGAAACTTAAGCAAATGATAAGCGGTCTTCTATAGACACACATAAGACACACATAAAAAAGATTCGGAAAATACGAAATGCCGCATTTATATATCTTACCCCCAACGCGTATAATTATACGCGAAAAAAATAAACAGCAGCGGCATCTTTACGCATTTTATAATATTATCATACTTTAGAAGCACGGTCAACATAAAAAATAAACAAATTTCCCAAATAAAAAAAGGGCTGTACCCAACGCCTGCCTTTGGGACAGCCTCTTTTTCTGTGCGTGCCGCGACCTGAAAAGGCGCGATCTAAAAGGGTTTATTACTTGATTTCAATAGCCGCACCGGACTCCTCCAGCTTGGCTTTGACGGTTTCCGCTTCTTCTTTGCTGACTTTTTCTTTAACGGGTTTGGGCAGCTCATCAACCAGGGCCTTGGCTTCTTTAAGGCCTAAGCCGGTTAATTCACGGACGACTTTGATGACCTGGATTTTCTTCTCACCGGCGGAAGTTAGAACAACATCAAATTCCGTTTGCTCTTCTTTGGCTTCTTCTGCATCTGCCGGGGCAGCACCCGGTGCAGCTACAGCGGCTACAGGGGCTGCAGCGCTTACACCAAACTCTTCTTCAAACGCCTTAACCAGCTCTGAAAGCTCGAGCACGGTCATTCCTTTAACAATTTCCAAAACGTCCTGTACTTTAGACATGATTATTCCTCCTGTATTTTAAGATGGTGCGTTTTCTTTCCGCTACGCTAAGCGTTTTCTTTCTGTTCCCTCACCGCATCCAACACGTAAACCAGGTTGCGCAGATTGCCCTGCAGGACGTTTGCCATGCCTGCCAGGGGAGCTTGAAACACACCCGCGACTTTGGCCAGCAAAACTTCTTTTGAAGGAAGGTCTGCCAGGCGGCGCATCTGGGTTTCATCCATGACCTGGTTTTCCAGAACGCCTCCTTTAATATTCAGCTCATCATTTTCCTTGGAAAACTTAACCAGCAACTTTATGGGCGTAACAGGATCGTCATAGCCATAAGCAATGGCTACCGGGCCTTCCATGTAAGGATCCAGGCCTTCTAGGCCCGCTTCCTGGGCGGCCAGCTTGGTTAAAGTGTTCTTGACCACTTTGTAACGAACACCATCGGCCTCTAACAAGCGTCGCAGCTGGTTCATTTTAGCCACGGTAAGCCCCCGATAGTCGGTTAATACGATCACCTGGGAACTCTCCAGGTCTTTTCTAATTTCCTGTACTTTTTTCTGTTTCTGCTTGCGGCTGCTCAACATTTCACCTCCTAAGCAATGGAATACATGCACTTCGACGTAATAAACAAAAACTCCCTGCCGAAGTGACAGGGAGGGTTGTTTTACAGCACACGTATAAAGCCAACAAAATGCTGTTATCATACCCGCCTCGGCAGGCGGCCTTGAGAAAGGCCATTATGGCTGAGCACCTGCTATCTACGGCAGTTCTAATTCTTATGTTTTTTAATACAAACCGGTTTAGCTCGTTTTCCCCAGGGCAGCCGCCTTTTGGGGGCTTATTTTTATCCCCGGGCCCATGGTCGGGCTAATGGTTACACTCCTTAAATACTGGCCTTTCGCAGCGGAAGGGCGTGCTTTAATAAGTGCTTCAATAACCGAAAAAAAGTTTTCCTGCAGCTGCTCTGAATTAAATGATGCTTTTCCAATGGGTACGTGAATGTTGCCAACCTTGTCGGTGCGGTATTCCACCTTGCCAGCCTTAATTTCACCGATGGCTCTGCCGACATCCATGGTAACCGTCCCCGTCTTGGGGTTAGGCATCAAGCCCCTGGGGCCCAGGATACGGCCCAGCTTACCGACAACGCTCATCATGTCGGGCGTTGCGACGGCCACGTCAAAGTCCAGCCATCCACCCTGAATTTTTTCGGCCAGGTCTTCCCCGCCGACAATGTCAGCACCGGCTTCTTCTGCTTCTTTCATTTTTTCACCCTTGGCAAACACCACCACCCGAAGCTCCTTACCGGTCCCGTTAGGCAGCACAACGCCGCCCCGAACCTGTTGATCGGCATGCTTGGGATTTACGCCCAGGCGAACCGACAGCTCAATGGTCTCATCGAAAGAAGCCGTAGCCATCTCTTTGACCAGTTCACAAGCCTCCTGGGGTTCGTAGTGTGTTTCCCGGTCTACTTTTCCCATGGCTTCCAGGTATTTTTTTCCTTTCCTTGCCATAAAAAAACCCTCCTTGTGGTTCTAACGAATCAGGGATTCTCCCACTTCTAGTGTCTTACCCTTTATCAGTGTATTATCCTTCAACCACAATTCCCATGCTGCGGGCAGTCCCCTCAATAATACGCTCCGCGGCATCCAGGTTGGTTGCATTTAAGTCCTCCAGTTTCTGGTTAGCAATTTCCCGCACTTTATCCCTGGAAATCGTTGCGACTTTTACTTTGTTGGGCTCTCCAGATCCTTTTTCAATCCCCAGTGCCTTTTTCAGCAGCACCGCGGCAGGAGGCGTTTTGGTAATAAAGCTGAATGAACGGTCGGCGTATACGTTGATTTCTACAGGGATAATCAAGCCGGCTTCGCTGGCTGTTTTATCGTTAAACTCCTTGCAAAAAGCCATGATATTTACACCATGCTGACCCAGCGCAGGACCTACTGGCGGCGCAGGAGTCGCTTTTCCAGCAGGAATCTGTAACTTAATTAACCCAATGACTTTCTTGCCTTTAGCCATGTGCGCACCTCCTCTCTGTATCAAGAACCTGTAACCTTATTATCGTGTTTCCACTTTATAGTTTTTCCACCTGGTCAAAGTTTAGTTCAACCGGTGTTTCTCGACCAAACATGGATACACTGACCTTCAGCTTGTTTCGTTCAGGCTGAATTTCTTCAATGGTTCCAATAAAATTACTGAAAGGCCCGCTCACTACCCGGACCTGTTCCTGAATAGCAAACAAAACCTTGGGACGGGCTTCGTCCATTCCCATTTGACGTAATATATGTTTTATTTCCGGTTCGCTCAGGGGAACGGGCTTGGATCCCGGCCCGACAAACCCGGTTACACCAGGGGTGTTGCGAACCACAAACCAGGAATCATCTTCCATGATCATTTCAACCAGCACGTAACCTGGGAAGACCTTGCGCATGACAGTCTTTCGCTGACCATTTTTAATTTCATATTCTTTTTCCATGGGAACAAGAACGCGAAATATCTTGTCCTGCATTTCCATGGACTCCACGCGTTTATCCAGGTTTGTTTTTACCTTGTTTTCATATCCAGCGTAGGTATGAATGACGTACCAGTTTTTTTCTCCCATAATGACCAGGGAGGAAGCCTGTAACGCTTCCCGATTCTCCTCCTTATT
The DNA here is from genome assembly GCA_007120815.1 of Syntrophomonadaceae bacterium. The sequence goes on from SKMY01000236.1 coordinate 7,984, forward strand.
TATAGCCAATTTATATCACAGCACCTAATTGATAATGATTTTTAATACTCCCGTAAGTCCAGTGTCAAGAACCCAGAAAAAGGCGCCGATCACCAGGATTACAACCAAAACGATACCTGTAAAGGTAGCCAGTTCTTTCCGGTTGGGCCAATTCACTTTTTTCAATTCTACTCTAACATCGTGAAAAAATCGCCTCAGCCTTTTAAAGGCATTCCTCATGGTTTTCCCTTCCCTTGCCGGTTTCATCGCTGCAAATCTGTTTAAGAAGATATCCTTTTTTATCTAAAATTACTTTTCTTTATCTAAATCTAATCTACCGGGTCTTTACTTGGTTTCCTTGTGGGGGGTGTGGGCCCCACAACGGGGACAGTACTTGTTAAATTCAATACGGTCCGGTGTGTTGCGTTTATTCTTCGTGGTAGAGTAGTTTCGCTCTTTACATTCCGCACAGGCCATTGTCACTTTAACACGCATGAAAATACGCACTCCTTTGCCTCGTTATAACCACAAAGATCAATTTATCACAGTTCAAGATCAATGTCAATAAACAAATCTGTTAATCTCTGATTTTAGCGCTTCTGCTGCATTTTTTGCATGTTTCCAAAGGCACCTTCGTACCTTCATCCAGAGGCAGAAAATCGAGGCATGGCTATAACGCACTAGTTTATCCTCTAACGAACACTTTATGCATGCCGGGGATAAATAAGTTGTTATGAAAAACCGGAGCGCTGGCCCCGGTCTTTCGGTTTATTTAAAGGTATAGGTTTCTTTTTAACTCCTACTCAATGATGGAGGTGACCACGCCGGCTCCGACGGTACGGCCGCCTTCCCGGATAGCGAAACGCAGGCTTTCCTCGATGGCTATCGGGGTGATCAG
>SKMY01000287.1 GCA_007120815.1 Syntrophomonadaceae bacterium
GGAAGCTGCGGGGACGGTTCTGGCGCTTCCGGAGCGAAGCGGAGGACCGATTTTTGGGGAAGCGACAGAACCGTCCCCCTGCTTCCCGAAGATGCAAGTGTAAATAGAAAATGGCTGAGCAGTTACTTTTATTAAATTATCTGCCTCCAAGCAACTGACCCTGTTCTTGTGTTATTATTATTGATAATCTCAAAAAAACAGCAAATTTCCCTGCAAGCCAGGAATTGACAAGTTCCTGTCTTGCTGTCATCTTAAGAACCATGAGTCGTGTAATTTACATAATTCTAAGCTTACCAGGAGATGAAATACGGTGTTTACTCTAAATAGGAACTATTCAAGCAAGCCCTTGGTGGCCTTGCTCATTGCTGTACTGCTGCTGGCTTCAGCTTTTCTTGGCCAGGAAGCTGCCAGTGGTTTTTCTGGCCCGACAAACAACCCTCTTTTTCCTGCCGGTGTGCAGGTTAACGTGCTGGTTGGTTTTCACGGCAGCCCGGATAAAGCCGTGGTGGAATCCTTCGGCGGCCGTGTTTACATGGAATTAGAACTCATTGATGCCCTTGCTGCAACCATGAGCTCCTCGGCCGCTATTAGGCTTTTGAACCACCCAAAAGTCAGCTACATAGAGCCAGATGATCACGTGTATTCCCTGGAATTGTCGGGTGCACTGCCCGATACCACAGTTGATGTACAAGCAGGCGCACTGGGCGGCATCCAGGTGGTTCCCTGGGGCGTTGCCCGGGTTTTTGGGGAAGACAGCTATCCCTTTAATGCCTGGGAAATAACCACGGGTAGGGGTGTAAGCGTCGCTATTCTCGATACGGGTATTTACAGGGAGCATGAAGATATTGAAGCGGCGGGCGGAATGAATTATTCTCAGACCCCTCAAGGTTCATTGGACTATGACTACTTTGACGCCAACGGTCACGGCACCCACGTTGCCGGGATCATCGGTGCCCTGGACAATGATTTTGGCGTCGTAGGGATTTCCCCCGGCGTTGACCTTTATGCGGTTAAAATACTCGATGAAAGCGGCCTGGGCACGGTTTCTTCTGTGATTGACGGGATTCAATGGGCGGTGAAGGAAGAGATTCCCATTATTAACATGAGCCTCTACAGCAGCAACTATTCCAGGGCGTTAAACCAGGCTTGCCAACACGCATACGATAACGGGCATCTCCTGGTGGCAGCAGCAGGGAACCTGGGCAAAGAAGATGGCATAGAAGAGAGTGTATCTTACCCGGCAGCCTATGATTCGGTTATTGCCGTGGCGGCTTCCGATGAAACGGACCAGCGTGCCGCTTTCTCCAGTACGGGCCCCCAGGTGGAACTTATCGCCCCGGGCAAGGAAATTTGGAGTACCTGGACCGCAAACAGTTATTATATGTACAGCGGCACCTCCATGGCATCTCTTCACGTGGTTGGCGCAGCAGCCCTGGTGTGGTCAGTTAATCCGCAATTGAGCAATGTCCTGGTGAGGGAAATGCTCCAGCAGACCGCGGAAAACCTTCATCTTCCGAAAAACCACCAGGGGTACGGACTGGTGCGTGCAGACCGGGCCTTGGCTGCAGCCGCCTCTCCTGGCCCCGGTGGAGATAAGGGCGCCGCAGAGGTAGTCATGGAGATTGGCAGCAAAACGGCCTATTTCGACGACGAGCCAAATGAGATGGATGTGGCCCCATTCATTATGAACAGCCGGACCTTCGTCCCGGTTCGTTTTCTGGGGGAAGCTTTTGCCGCCGGGGTCGACTGGGAACCCAAGGACGCCAGGGTGGAAACCGTTACCCTTAAACGGAAAGATGTTGAGATGACCCTGACGATTGGCAGCCACAACATAAATGTCTATCAAAAAGGAGCAGCCAGCACCGTTGTTTCAGATGTGGCCGCGTTTATCCAGAACGGCCGGACCTTTTTGCCTTTTAGAGTCATCGCTGAAGCTTTTGGATCCCGTGTCGGTCATGATTCCTGCCCGGAGACCGGTCTGGTCACCCGGGTTTGGTTCAGGCAGTAAAGGGCTCAGGTCAATAAATGGGGGAGGAAGCGCAATGGAACTGTTGCAGTCGATTAAACAAGGGGAAAGAAAGCTTGGTCCCGGGGTGTTTGCAGGGGTTTGCTCCGTCAATCATCCGCTCTTGGAACACTACCGGGAAAAGATGGAATCCATGTTGCCGGAAGCCCGGTACCTGGTTGTTTTTGCAGCCGCCCATTCCAGGGGCACCTTGCATTCTGGCAACAACCCGGTCCAGCAGTACGACACCCTTTACGCCTATCGATATGCCGGAGATCTGTCCCACCGGTTGAGCCGGGAGATCGAAGACGAAGGGTTCCTGGGGGTAACCGTTCCGGTTTACATGCCCATGGACATGCTGGGTGAGGGGAAGGGCATGCGGGGAGAAATCTGCTGGCGAAGGGCCGGGGTGGCAGCAGGGCTGGGGTTCTACGGGAAAAACGGCCTGCTCATCACCGAGGAATTCGGCCCTTTGGTGCGTTTAGGCGGGGTGCTGACCAATTATCCCCTGGAAGCGCAGGTAGCTGAAAAAGTCCAGCTGGAAAGCAAGTGCGGTTCGTGCACCCTTTGCCTGGACAGCTGCCCTGCCGGGGCCCTGGAACCCTATAAAATTGACAAGAAAAAGTGCGGTGACCGGGTCTTCACTTACGGGTTGAGGGGATTCGCCGTTTTCTTAGACGAGGCGATTCAAGCTGAAGAGGAAAAGCGCCAGGAGCTCCTGCAAAGCCCTGCCCTGCGGGAACTCTGGCAAAACTTCATGACGGGGAGTTACTACTACTGTTGGGCCTGCCAAACCTCCTGCCCCTGGGGTAAGTTTTAGTGTTGGTTATAACGATTCCGAAGAATAACAACATGCACACATAGAGCCAGCGACAGAACCGTCCCCCTGCTTCACGACGATGCATGTCTACTAGGAATAGGAAAATGGCTGAGTAGTTACCGAAAACATTACATTCAAACAAGGGTGGTGAGGTAGGTGGAACAGGTCACTGCTGCAATATCCAAAACATGGTTGGAAGCGGGCAACAGGCGCTTTGTAACCGGAGAGACTGCACGGAAAGATTTAGGAGAGGAAAGGCGGAAGGCACTACTTCATCAAGGACAAAATCCCTATGCCATTATTGTCGGATGTTCCGACTCCAGGGTGCCGCCCGAGATTATTTTTGATGGGGCGCTTGGTGATTTTTTTGTGATTCGTTCCGCAGGCAATATTGTTGATGACATCGCTGTGGGAAGCATTGAGTATGCCGTTGAGCACCTGAATGTTCCACTGGTGGTTATTCTTGGTCACGAAAGCTGTGGCGCCATAAAATCAGCCGTGCTGGCCTTTAAGGCAGATATCCCTTTAACCCCCGGTATTGCCGCCATCGTGGAAAAAATTAGGCCTGCGGTGGAGAAAGCCATAAAAAAAGCCAGGGATAGTGAAGACCCGTTATATTCCCTGGTGGAACTGGCGGCGGATGAAAACATAAAACGGGTCAAAGAAGAGCTTATGGAAGGCAGTTCAGTGGTGGCCAGGTTCGCGGAGAAAGGTCGGCTCATGGTTATAGAAGCCAAATATTATCTTGAATCCGGGGAAGTCCGGTTTCTTGAATAAGCAAATGTGCTGTCGGTTTATCTATGTGGTTATCTTTGTTCAGCTGCTCGGCTCAGCTGTCCAGGGAAACAGGGCCCATTCCTCTGAAAGAGGTGTGTCCCCACAAAAACGTATAAATGATGACGAAAATACGGCACTTTTATAACCTGATTGAGTTTCTGCCAATAGGCGCTTAAGGTTAGTTTAGCAGTATATTTTGATGAACGGCAGGAATCAGGTTGGCAAGCTCTTTTTTCTTGACAAAGCCGTGGGCGCCCGCTTTCATGGCTGCTTTGACGACACTTTCCCCGATGGCCCCGGAAACAATAATAAAGGGAATGCGAAGGCCGCTTTCCCGATACACTTTCAGGGCTTCAGGTGCACTGAAGCAGGGCATATCGTGGTCGGAAAGAATCAAGTCCCATTCTTCTTCCCATAAAGCCGTCCGCATGCTCTCTTCTGTTTGAACCCGCTGATGAAATGGCTCAAAACCACCTTTTCGAAGCATGCGCAGAAGCAGCATTGTATCATTTTCTGAATCCTCGATGATGAGCACGCGTAAATGCTTCAACTCGACCAACCTCCCCGGCAGGATGAAGTCCCTCCATAACCATTATATTTAAGGCCCTTATTTTTTTGTATTAGAAAATTGCGCATTTTTATCTTATAAAGTGCTCATTTTTCATTTCATTGTGTAAGGAAGGGATGGGTAAAAAATGGAGAAGAATTATAGGATCAAAATTTACAAGAGCTTGAGCAATCGGGCGATGTTTTGCATGTCCAGGTCACTGTTAATTTCCAGTTTCTCTTTTAAGTTGCTCTTATGGCGGTCCACAGTTTTTGGACTGATAAAAAGGCGATCGGCCACAGCCTGCCTCCCCATACCCTGAACCAATAACTCAAAAACCTCTTTTTCTCTCAGGGTAAGAAGATTATATTTCATTTGCAGTTGGTCTTCAGGAGTAAGCTTCACATAATCATCCAGTACCGGTCCCAAAAGCGTTGGGCTGAGATACGGGGCGCCTTTCATAATACTTTCCAGTGCTGCGATTAGCTCAGGAAAGGGTGCACCCTTGAAAATATAGCCCGATGCGCCTGCTTTCAAGGCTTGTCGAACAAACGGATGATCGGCATGCATGGATATTATAACAATTTTTATCTCGGGAAAACGCGCTTTGATCTGGCAGGTGGCCTCCAGCCCATCGCACCCGGGCATGACGATATCCATCAGGATAACATCAGGATTCAAAGACTCCGCCATTTCTAAAGCGCTTTGACCGTCTTCCGCTTCCCCAACGATCTCGATGTGATCGATGGTCTCCAGTATGGAACGTAAACCCTGGCGAAACAAGGCATGATCGTCTGCAATCAGCACCCGCGTCATAGGCTCGACCTCCATTTCCAGATTAGTAAGAAAAAGGTATGATAATCTTTATCTTGACTCCATTACCAGGAGCCGTAACAATTTTCAGGGTTCCTCCGAGAAGGGAGACTCGTTCCCGTATTCCCGCCAGTCCAACCCCATTTGAGAATTGCTTTATGTCACCGGGTTCAAATCCTTTGCCGTTATCCTTTATTTGAACCGTTACATTGTCCGAACTCTTAATTAAATCTATATGTACATTTTCAGCCTTGGCATGTCGGACTGTATTCGTTAGTGCCTCCTGGATGCACCGGTAAAGGGTTGTTTCAATATCCCCGTGCAATCGCTCGGAAAATCCTTTATCCTTAATATCTATTTTAAGCCCGGCCCGACTGCCCAGCTCACCGGCCATGTCACGGACCACTTCCACGAGCCCCATTTTATCCAGTGCCGGTGGACGCAAGGCAAAAATTTGCCTTCGCACGTTATTCAGGGTTTTCATCAGCAGATCAATGCTGGCTGCAAGTTTTTCCTGAAAAGACGGTTCGACGGATGACAATTTCATCTGCAGGTACTGCAGGTCCAGGTTAATAACCGTTAAAGCTTGCCCAATTTCATCATGAAGTTCGCGGGCCAGGCGGGTTCGCTCTTCTTCGTACGCATGGAGGATCCGGCCTGATAATGTTTGTATTTCCTGGTAACGCTCTTTTAGCTCGACCTCCGCTTTTTGGCGTTCTCGCCGATTTTCGACATCCCGGAGTTCCCGCTGTACGGCAGGGGATAAACGGGCCAGGTTTTTTTTCATGATAAAGTCGTGAGCGCCGGACTTCATGGCCGACACGGCTAACTCTTCTCCAATGGCACCGGAGACAATGATGAAGGGAATATCCAGGCCGCTTTCCTGCAATATAGCCAGCGCTTCAGGGGCACTGAAGTTGGGCATATCGTGGTCGGAAAGGATTAAATCCCAGGTTTCCTCCTGCAAAGCCTTTCGCATGGCTTCCCCGGTTTGTACGCGCCTGGAAACAGGATCATAACCCCCTTTACGCAGCTCACGTAACAGCAGCAGCGTGCTATCCTCAGAATCTTCAATAATTAATACGCGTAACGAATTCAACGTGCACCTCCTCGTTTAGAAATCCAGGGTAAAGTAAAACGTCGCACCCTGACCAACTTCGCTTTTTGCCCAAACCTTCCCACTGTGGCGCTGTACAATGCGGGAGACAATACTCAGGCCGATACCGGTTCCTGAAAACTCCTCCTGGGTGTGCAGGCGCTGGAAAGGGGCAAATAGTTTTTTGGCATACGACATGTCGAATCCAGCTCCGTTATCGCGAATAGAGTACACCGTTTCGTAGTTGTACTGTAAGGCATTAAATTCAATTTCGGCGTGCTCAACATGCTTCGTAAATTTCCATGCGTTGCCCAGCAAGTTTTCCACAGCAATGCGCAGCAGCGAAGCATCTCCAGTCACGACCATTCCAGGAGCGATTATCGTGTGAACCTGCCGTCCAGGTTCTTGTTCTTGCAGGGCACTGAGATAAGAAGCGGCAAAAGCACTGAGATCCACCTCTTCCCGGTGCATCTCCAGGCGTGCAACGCGGGAAAGCTTTAAAAGATCGTCGATCAGCTCACCCATACGCTGGCCGGCAGCATAGACCCGGTTTAAGTAGTCCTTACCCTGTTCATCCAGGATTTCAGAGTAATCCTCCAGAAGGGCCTGGCTGAATCCCTGTATGGAGTAAAGGGGAGAACGTAAATCGTGGGAAACGGAGTAACTGAAAGCATCCAGTTCCTTGTTAAGGGACTCCAGCTCGGCGGTGCGTTCCTGCACCCGCTGCTCCAGTTCTATATTTAGTTTTTGGAGCTCTAATTCTGCCCGCTTGCGTTCGGTTATATTTAGTGCAGTTTCTATGACACCAACAATATCGCCGTTGTCATTGCGAACCGGTGAACCTATAATGCTCCACCAGCGGCCGTCAGGTGTGGTAATCTCACCACTGTGCACTTCACCGGTTTCCAACGCTTTCTTAACAGGGCATTCATCACAAGGAGTATTACGGTACTGCAATGCTTCGTAACATTTCAACCCCACGATTGCTTCATGATTTACACCAAAACTCCTTCCGGCAGCCGGGTTGGCCCATAGAATGTGCTGCTCATTGTCGTGCAATATAACCAACTCTGACAGGTTTTTCAGGATCAATGATTTTTCCTGCTGGGCTTCATGCAAGGCTGTCACATTATTGTCTTTTTTCTCTGCCAGGGTGCCAAAAACATAAGCGATAATGCAAAAAATAAAGCCGCGGGTTAATGTGGAGTAAGAGAACAAGCCACTTTGGAAAAAATTAATTGCCACGTGGAAAAAACCCAGGAAGGCTGCCACATAAAGGGCTTTTCTGTGATACCAGATCCCGGCCAGGATGATGGGTAAATAAAAAAGGTGCGTATATACAATTTCCCAGCCGTACAGGAAGTTGACAAAAAAGGATATCATCACGATAAATAGGATAATTGCCATTAAGATAAACAGTTTGCTGCTTTTTAGGTTGGCGGGCATTATTAACACCATATTTCTATAAATTTCTGAAAAATTGAGTGAAACCAAGGATTAAGATATTTACTTTATTTCTACATTTTTTTCGAATAATCCTCTTCAAGGTTGCTTTGCAACCCATAAATTCACCCTTACGAATTTTGGCAGCCCACGTGAAGTCTTACGTTCCCATCTATGCCCATGGTTTCTCATGGAATACCCATTTAAAATGCCTATAAAAATGCGTGCAAGTCGGCCATCGAAATGCGCATTTTTCTAATATTCAAAAATTGCTGTCCCTTTTATAATGATAATAGATAAATCTCTTCCCAGGAAGCGAGGAGAAGAAGCATGATTGCGACGAGTGACTGTATTGCTATGCTCTTGGCAGGGGGCGAGGGCCGCAGAATGGGGTCGTTGACCCATGTTATTCCCAAGCCGGCGGTTCCTTTTGGCGGAAAGTACAGGATTGTAGATTTCACTTTAAGTAACTGCAGTAATTCAGGCATTCAAGCTGTGGGGGTGCTTACCCAGTATAAGCCCCATGTGCTTCATGCTCACATCGGCAGCGGGGCTCCGTGGGGTTTAGATAGGAATAACGGTGAAGTAACCATTCTACCACCTTTTACAAGCAGGAAAGGGGAGCAAGGTTACAAGGGCACCGCTGATGCCATTTACCAAAACTTACCATACATTCAACGCTTTTCATCCCGTTATATCCTGGTTGTTGCCGGGGACCATATCTATAAAATGGATTACGCCAGGATGCTTAAATACCATCAGGACAAGCAAGCCGAAGTGACCATTGCTGCTGTTCAGGTTTCCTGGAGCGAAGCCAGTCGTTTTGGAATCTTGAACACGAATGATAGCGGGCAGATCCTGGAGTTTGAAGAAAAACCTGAAAAACCTAGAAATAACTTGGCATCAATGGGAATATATATTTTTAGTTGGAATGCATTAAAGGAGCACCTTCTAATCGATCAGCAGAGCACGGTTTCCAGTCATGATTTTGGAAAAAATGTCATACCCCAGATGCTTCAGACCGGCTGCCGCATGTTTGCCTATGTTTTTGAAGGATACTGGAAAGATGTAGGAACGCTGGAAAGTTACTGGGAAGCTAACATGGACCTGTTAAAAGACAAGCCCATATTGGACCTTGGTGAAAACAACTGGCCCATCTATACGGTGAACTCAAGCCGACCACCCGATCGCATCCACATGTCAGCACAAATTAACGCCTCTATCGTTGATGAAAGCTGCAAGGTTCTGGGGCAGGTCGATCGGTCCATTCTATTTCCCCGGGTACGGATCGGCAAGAAC
>SKMY01000188.1 GCA_007120815.1 Syntrophomonadaceae bacterium
CCGGTTCCCCCACCGCTTCCATGGAACCCGCCAGCAGGTATGGCATGAGCTGCAAGGCCATGTCCTTAAAGGCGCAGGTGGGCCCGTGCCATAGTTCCAGTACATGAAGCCCGTCAGTTAGCCGGTGGACAGGGGCGGTCTCAGGCGTGTCAAACCGGTCCAATCCGTATGCTTGTTGCGTCCAGCTCAGCAGTTTTTCATAAGGGAATTCATCCAAAAAGGGGCTTAACAGGGTTGCCGCCAGTTCAGAATAGCTGAAGGCCGCCATGGTTTCATAATTAGGGGCAGGCAGCTTTTCGGCGGGCACATAGAGCCCTCCGTCCGGCGAGATGCCTTGATTGATGGCTTTAGACCCTTTTACGAAGCGGTCCGCACCCCTTGTGCTGTAGTAGTTCACGATACACCTCCTGAACGTGAAGGATAACAGGCACGCGCCTGAAGAATTGCTTCTTCTGTTTTGCCTGGAGTTAAATCGACCCAAATAAGGCCATGATTAGTCCACTGCTACATCATCCTATCATTTCCCAAACTTTTCGTAAAGCTTTCTTTTTTATTGCAGGAATTAAGTCTGGTCGTGGAGAATACGTTTTTTGACAATTTTTGCGATTACAGGGTTAAAAGGTGAACGAACACTCGAAAAGGTCAATAAAGGCAATAGTTAGGCCCTGTGCTGTTTCAAATTATTGCGCTGGATGATAAGGGGTGCTGCTGTGAAAAAACATGATGAGGTTATGAAAAGTATTCCAGACCCTGGGGCCAATGCGGTTAATAATAACGAGAACGAGGCTTTCATATCGAGCATGAAACAAGATCGGCATTTCATCGAAACCGTAATAGATACCATCGGGAACCTTCTCGTGGTTCTTGATCCCCAGGGGCGCATCATTTGTTTTAATCGCGCCATAGAAAAGTTAACGGGGTATTCGGAAAAGGAAGTAACCGGTTGTTACTACTGGGATATTTTTTTACACCCCGATGAGGTCGAGCTGGCCAAAGCTTTTTTCCTGGAGCTTTCTCCCGAAGATTTGCCCTACAGTATCGAAAACTATTGGGTTATGAAAGATGAAAACACCCGGTTGATTTTGTGGACCAACACGGCGGTGTTGGATGATGATGGATTGATAAAATACTTTATCTGGACTGGAGCGGATATTACGGAGCGCAAAATGTTTGAAGAAACCCTGCGTGAAACCAACCAACGCCTCAGCACCCTGATTCATGCGTCGCCCCTGGCGGTTGTTTCCTTGAGCTTTTCAGGACAGGTAACCAGCTGGAGCAGCGCTGCGGAATCCCTGTTCGGTTGGTCGGAACGCGAAGTATTGGGTAAACCCCCGCCCATGATTCCCGATAAAGAACAAGTTGATTTTAAAAGACTTTATGAAGATGTCATGAAAGGGAAATCCTTTACCGGCTTAGAAGTGTGTTATATGAAAAAAAATGGATTTTTGGTGGACATCAGCCTTTCCACGGCTCCCCTGCGCAATAATATCGGGGATGTAACAGGTATTATGCTGGTTGCTCTTGATATCACGGAGCGCCGGCGGGCGGAAGAAAAAATTCGTTACCTGAGCTTTCATGACAAGATCACCGGGCTGTACAACCGGGCTTATTTTGAAGAAGAACTGAGCCGGCTGGATACCTCCCGCCAGCTCCCTTTAAGCCTGATCATCGCCGACGTAAACGGCCTGAAACTGGTCAATGACGCTTTCGGCCACCAGGAGGGGGACAAGCTTCTTATCCGGGCGGCAAACCTTTTAAAGCAGCACTCCCGCAAGGAAGACCTTGTCTGCCGTTGGGGGGGCGACGAGTTTGCAATCCTGCTTCCTTGCACCAGCCGTGAAAACACGGAAAAGATTTTAAAACGCATAAAAAAAGCATGCAAGCAACTATACCCGGACCCGATTGAGTTGAGCATTGCCCTGGGATGCGCAACAAAAACAGTGCAAGAACTGGACACCGGGGAACTGATCAAAAAAGCAGAAACCGAAATGTACAGTCAAAAAATAATGGAAGCGAAAGATTTTCGCATTCTGGTTATTTCCTCTCTGCTCAGGTCCCTGGGGAAAAAGAGTTATGAAAACGAGGAACACATCTGGCGCATGCAGGCTTTGTCGGTCAACCTGGGGGGATGCCTGGACCTGGATGACAGCCTCATGGACGACCTGGTTATGGCTGTTTCTCTTCATGATATTGGCAAACTGGCTATTTCAGAACAGATCCTGCTGAAACCCGGACCTCTTACCGAGGAAGAATGGGCGTTGGTCAAGGAGCACCCGGAGCGAGGTTACCACATCACCCTGGCCTCTGGGGAACTGGCCCGGGTTGCCAATATTATCCTGTCCCACCACGAGCATTGGGATGGTTCCGGTTATCCCCATGGCTTGACGGGAGAAGACATTCCCCTGCTGTCCCGTCTGATTGCCGTTATTGACGCGTTCGACGTAATGACCCATGACCAGGTCTATCAAAAAGCCGTGACGCCTGATGAGGCGCTGCGGCGGATCGAACAGGGTTCAGGGAGCCAGTTTGATCCCAAAATTGCCGGTGTTTTTGTTGAAATGATGAGAAAGATTCACAGTGAATCCGAGGAACCGTACAACAAAGGCGAGGAAGGCGGAACAAGACCATGATGCGAAGAATATCCCTGGAACAGATACAACCGGGAATGGTGGCGGCTAAAGCGGTTTACGGCTCTAGGGGACAGGTACTGTTAAATACAGGAGCCGAGGTTAAGCCTCATTATGCGCGCTACTTAAAAGGTTTGGGCATCTATCACCTCTATGTTTATGACAGCCGTCTGGAAGGTGTAGAGGTTGATGATGTGGTTACGGAAAGAACCCGGTTGGAGGCCCGTTTTTTAATTAAAAACGTCATGTCAAAGGTAGAAAAAGGCAAGGACGACCATAAATCCATTTTACTGGAAGATAAAGCAGTGGTTCGCACCATCGGTAAAATTATTGATGAACTGCTCAGCAATCGGGATGTGGTCGTTAACCTGATGGATATCCGGACAGCGGAAGAGTACATGTTCGCTCACTCGGTCAACACCTGTTTTCTGGCCACCCTGACGGCAATTAAATTGAAACATCAGGGCACTCAGATTAAAAATATTGCCATGGGGACGTTGCTGCACGACATGGGCAACACGGCGATTCCTCCCGAAATATTAAAGAAACCCTCCAGCCTGACCCGGGATGAATTTGAAATCGTCAAAAGGCATCCGGTATACGGCTTTGAGGCGTTTAAGCGGAGCAACATGTTTTCAGCCGGCGCTGGAGCCATCATCTACCAGCACCACGAGCGCGCAGGAGGCCAGGGCTACCCCGAGGGTCGAAAAGGCGATCAGATAAACCCCCTGGCTAAGATCGCCTCTCTGGCCAATGTTTACGATGCGCTTACTTCTGACCGCCCTTACCGCAAGGCTTACCTTCCTCACCAATCCATAGAAATGCTCCAGGCCATGGGAAGCGATCATTTTGACCTGGATATTCTCAAGACGTTCTTGTCCTTCATCGCCGCTTACCCCGTGGGAACGCACGTCATGTTAACAAACAAGGAAAGCGGCCTGGTTGTGAAAAACACCCCGGGATTTCCCACCCGTCCCGTGGTCAGGATCCTTTACGAGGGAGACGGCCTGGCCCCTCACCCCAACCCTTATGAGATCGATTTAACGGAGAAGCTGGATATCGTCATTGAATCGGTTCTGTAAACGGGAAGGAAGCACGGGGACGGTTCTCCTGCTTCCTTTTTTCTTTTCCCGACACCTTGTTTTCCCCCCTGCGGCGTGAACGGAGCAATAAAAGGGATGAGCAGTAAAAAGGAAGCAGGAGAACCGTCCCCGTGCTTCCCCCTTGCTTCCTCGTCCCCCTGCTTCCTCTGCGCCGGCTTTTTTATGGCCCGTTTTCGTAGAGCCAGAGGTAGGTATAGTAGGAGTTCTTTACTTTCGTAATGTACTCACGGGTTTCAATAAAGGTAATCGCCGTGGGAAAGCCCAGGGGTTCACGGCCCAGGGGTGATTCACTCCAGCGGCGGGCGTGGCCGGGCCCCGCGTTGTATGCGGCCAATGCCTTGTCCAGGTCGCCGTCGAACATGTTGAGCATGGCGCGCAGGTACCAGGCCCCAAAACGGATATTGGTTTCCGGGTCGAAAAGCATGTCCAGCTCAAAATCCATGTTTTTTCTCGAAGCGATGTCTTTCCCCGTAGCAGGCATGATCTGCATCAGCCCCCGGGCATCGGCTGACGATATAACTTCGCTCCGGTAGTGGCTTTCTTCACGCATAACCGCCAGCAAAAGGTATGGATCCAGCTGGTAATCCCCGGCGGCCCGGTGCACTTCTTCCATGAAGGGCTTCAGGTAAGCCGTGCGGTACGCCTCTAGACACGGGTATTCTCTCAGGGCGCGAATGCCCTGGCGAACGGCCATAAAATAGTTGTCTGCCTCCAGGTACCACTGCCCCAGCGCCACGCGTTCCCAGGGAGCCGCCTGCCTGGACTGTATGGCAAGCTCCAGGTCGGCCAGACCATTTCGCCCGGCCTCCCGGTACGCCTCTATTCGATGGATGAAGCCCGGTGTTTCCCGGGGCTGTTTGGGTTCTAGTTCCCACCGGGTTTCTTTATTCAGGCGCTCCATCCAGGCGGGGGAACGGTCAATGATTTCCAGGTAATCACCGGCTCTTTCATCTTCGCTGCGGTTGAGCAGCACAAAGGCCCGGTAAGCGGCATCATCCTGGACGGCCGACGGGTTTTCCGCCAGGTCCATGTAAACGGCCAGGGCTTTTTCGAGCTTGCCCAGGGATTCCCACATCCTGGCACCCCGCCAGCGGGATTCGGGCTCCGGCGCTGCGCTAAAGGCGTCAGCTGCCTCGGGTAATTTTTCCTGGTTGTCCAGGATAATTCCCCGGCGGTGGTGGCCTCGTTCCCCGGCTGCCTCATAATACGGCAGCGCGTCGCCGGCCCGTCCCGACAGCTCCAGGGCCCGGGCGTAATGCCAGGCCAGCTCTTCATCATATGGTTCTTCATCTAGGGTCTTTTTTAACGGGGAAAGGGCTTCCTCATGTCGTCCGGTTCGTACCAGGGCCATGAGGTGGTGTTGTTCCAGCCCAGCGGATACCTGGTTTTCAGGCATCTCCTGGACAAAGGCCGCCAGGGCTTGCCAGTGCCCCTTTTCACTCAGGCTTTCCGCAACTGATTCCGGGGATGCACCCAGGGTAAGCAACGCCTCAATGGCCTCATGATCCGGCAAAAGCAGGTTGTAAACGTCCCCGGCTTCCTCCACGAGCCCTGCTGATACCAGGTAGAGGGCCAGCTCTTTTTGTATGTCCCGGGTATCGTGCAGCGATAAAGCCCGGCGGTACAAATCTTCCGGGTTTAGTTCCTCATCATGACCGTACGTCCTGGCCAGAAATAAGCAGGCCTTGTATCCCACGGCATCGTCCCTTTGGGAAAGGGCTAAAAGCCTGTCTTTCCCATCAGGGGGCCTTATTTCCATCAGTTCTTCCAGTTCAAGGGCATACCGGAGTTCTTCCGGCCCATCGGGGATCGCACCTTCTTCCGGTTCCGTTTCATTTTCCTCAGGCAGTAGGACCTCCTGGCTTTCAAACTCTCCCGGCAGGTTAAAGGCAGCCATTAGGGCAACCGTTCCCAGTAAAATCAGAACAAACAGGGTGTTTTTCATGGTTTTCCTCATCCTCACAAACCTGGAATTCCAGGGAAGTCCCGGCATTTTTGCCAGGGTTCCCCTTAGCATTAAAATTCGACATAATCTGGCAAAAACCTTTTTGGTCATAAAACAAAAATGAGCGGTGTTTCATTTGAGTTTTTGCTCCCCAGATAGTAAAATGTAGAAAAGGAAGGGCTTTTTTACTTATGAATGATGAAAGAAAAGAGGGAATAAAAATGATTAAAACACCTGTAAAATATGTCTGGATGGCAGTTATTCTGGTGCTGTTATGGGCGCTGGCTGCCGGGTGTTCGGCTCCCGGCCTGGTCGAACCCGATGTCGACCAGCCAGAGCCGGAGGTTGACCAACCTGTTAATGAGATAGAAAGCGGAGATGAAGCAGATTACAATGGGGATGAAGACCTGGATCTGGATGACGAGGAAGAGTCCGAAGAACCAGAAGAAGATATCCCAGCAGGGGCAGATGGCATTGCCCGGCTGCTGCACCATATGGCCCGGGAAGCCGACCCCGGCTTCCGGCCCAAAACAAGGACGCTGGAGGTTGAAGGACCGGAAGGGAAAGACCAGATGGTGTTCCGCCTGCTCAACTTACCTTCCCAGCCTTTCTCCACCTATATCCCCGGCGAGCCGGACACATCTCCTTATTTCCTGCTGGGCCCCGGCCATCTCTGGACCATGGATGCCAATATCTCCCAGGACAGGGAAATGGTGCTGATCGGTCGCTCCGGTGCAGGAGGACAGCTGGACGAATTGGATGTTGCCCTGGAGATCATTATTTTTGGCGAGGACAAGGATATGAGCAAGGCATGGGCCGAACTGATGAAAGGGTTTGAAACTCTTGAGGGAATGGCTCCCCTGGAGGCCGACCTTCCCGCCTGGGTTCAAGAAGCCCGGGTATATTCCCAGGGAAATGAACGGGCCGGTTTCCTGGTGCTGGGCCGTCATGATCACATCACTTTCGGCCTGCGTTCCACCTGGATGCAGGACCAGGAACAAAGCTGGCTTTCGCTGGTTCACCACGTACTGGAACAATGGACCTGGGAAGAGAAAACGGCCCAACGCCCATCGGAACAAATATTTACGACCTTCGTTGAAGGCATGGAGGAGTATGCCACCTTCTGCCTGGTGCAGCGCCCGTCCATTCCCATATCCACCTACTTCCCTTGTGACAGGATGTCCCAGGTTCAGGAGATCGATGCCGGTTCGGCAAAAGGACTTCGGCTGGGCTATATGGACATTATGTTTTTCGAGGATTCTCTGGAGCGCAGGGGGGCCGAAGCATCCTTTTACCAGGTTCTCAGCTACATGGGCGCCCTGGAACCTTATCCGGAAGATGAACAGCCTGCCTGGGCCCTGGCCAAGTATACCGGTCTTCAAAGCAACCGCTCCATGACAGCCATTTTAGCAGAACACAGCGGCCGCTATTTCTACATTCGAGAGGAATACCCGCCCGAAGCAGGGGACGGCTGGTATCCCATCCGCAGCCTTATTTTAAACCAGTGGCGCTGGAACGACACAGGGGAATCCCTGGGGCATAAATAAAAAAAGGAGGTGGCCAATGGCGATTCTGGAAGTCACCATCACACCGCTGGGAACGGGAAGCACAAGCATCAGCCGTTACGTGGCGGACTGTCACAAGATCCTGGAGGAGGAAACACAGATCAACGTCCAACTTACCCCCATGGGGACGATCATGGAAGGGGACCTGGATGTACTTTTGCGTGTCGTGCGCCGCATGCATGAACAGCCCTTCGAAAAAGGTGCCATGCGGGTATCCACCCAGATAAAAATTGATGACCGCCGGGACAAAGCAGCCTCCATGGAAAAGAAAGTGTCTTCAGTCATGGAAAAATTAAACCAGGCCTAGCGTCCTCGAAGGGGCGACACTGGAAGAATGTAATTTAATGCCCAAATATTAAGAATATGATGTTGAGGAGGGCGAACCTTGACCGATCGTTCAGGAAAAACAAAAATGTCCTGCCCCCGGTGCAGCAGTACGGATTTGGTGGTTCAAAAACGGAGCAATCTCGGCGGAACCGGTCACATAGAAGCCATAGAAACAGAAATGCTGGGATGTGCCATCATTTACAAGTACCTGGTCTGCAACGCTTGCAGCAGAACCATTTCCAGGGAAGAATACCAAAAATTTCTATCGCCATCTTAACCGTCCCCCGCAAGACCGCCTACCAAATGCACGTGACAGGCAATTGAGATGCTTAAGAAGGCTTGAAACATACAAGGAGGGTTAAATATGAATATCAATATATTTAGCAATCTGGTCATTTTCTATGGTGGGAGAATTCTGCTGGCCGGTCTTGTTTTTGTCATCGGCTGGGTTTTGATAAAGAAGCTGGGTGCCTTTACCAGGGTTCGGTTGGAAAGATCCAATCTGGACGCCTCGCTTAACGCTTTCCTGGTTTCTCTCCTCACGGCTGCTCTGCAGGTTATTCTAATCATTACCGTGGCCTCCATGCTGGGCTTCGAGGTGACAACGCTGATTGCTGTGCTGGCTGCCGCCAGTTTCGCTGTCGGCCTGGCGCTGCAGGGCAGTCTGGCTAACTTCGCCGGAGGGGTTCTGATCTTGTTTTTGAGGCCTTTTAAAGCCGGGGATTATATTGAAGCGGCAGGGTATGCGGGCACGGTAAAAGAAGTTCAAATTTTTTATACCATTCTCCATTCCCCGGACAATAAAAAAATTATTATCCCCAATGCCAACCTGTCCAACAACAGCACGATTAATTATTCCGCCAATGATACCCGTAGGGTAGACTTTAAATTTGGCGTCGGCTACGGCGATGACATTCAAAAAGTTAAAGAGGTGCTGCGGGATATCGCCGCGGACCATCCGTTGATTTTCAAAGATCCCCCACCCCAGGTTGTTCTGGGAGAACATGGAGACAGCGCTTTGGTCTTTTTCTTCCTGGTGTGGTGTAAGGCAGAAGACTACTGGAGCATTTACTTTGAACTGCTGGAAAAAGTAAAGACCCGGTTTGACGAAGAAGGAATCAATATTCCTTATCCCCAAATGGACGTACATTTGCCGGGACCTGCCGGGGCCGCGAGGTAATCCCGACAGGAATTGTCAATGCCCAGGCACTGGTCTGACATAG
>SKMY01000006.1 GCA_007120815.1 Syntrophomonadaceae bacterium
ATATCACCTGTATGAAGCCAACCGTCGCGGAGTGCGTGGGACGTTTCTTCAGGCATATTGAGATAACCCTTCATTACTTGAGGTCCTTTAACAACAAGCTCTCCGCTTTCACCTATATCCAACTCTTCATCAGGGTTTTCTGGATTAACCACTTTGGCAACGGTGTTGGGGAAAGGCAGTCCGATGCTTCCCGGCTTTCTTTTGCCATATATTGGATTAGCATGGGTCACTGGAGAAGATTCCGAAAGACCATATCCTTCAACCAGCCGTCCTCCCGTCAGCTTTTCAAAGCGGCTTTGAACTTCAACGGGCAGAGGGGCTGCCCCGCTAATACATGCCCGAATTGAGCTCAAGTTGTATTTACTTATATCCGGCGAGTTTATGATTGCCACATACATGGTTGGCACTCCGGGGAATAAGGTGGGTTTTTCCTTATCAATCAGTTTTAAAATCTCATTGAGATCAAAGCGAGGAACCAGGACCAATGAACCTCCAAACACCATGGATAGGTTTAAGCAGGTCGTCATACCATAGCTGTGGAAGAATGGCAAAACAGCCAGCGTAATTTCCTTACCCTCTTGGAAATCGGTAAGCCAGTTTCGAGTTTGGAATACATTGGAAACTAAATTGTTATGTGTCAATACCGCCCCCTTGGAAATACCCGTGGTTCCACCCGTATACAGAAAACATGCCGGTGAATCCATGTCGATGGTTACATCAGGTAAAGAGGCATGATTTACATGTTTTTGCAAAATATCAAGCAGCCAAACATCTCCCGGCTTTAATTCTACGCGGTCCCCTTCCTTTTTCTCTTTGGCCAGTGTGTATAAAACCTTCAATAACCCGGGAAAATAATCTTTTATGTTAGTCGTGATAATTGATTTGAACTTGAGTTTTTCTTTAATGTTGCGAACCATGGGATAAAAACGGCTTAATGTTAAAACAACTTCCGCTCCTGAATCCTTTAGTTGGTATTCTAATTCTCGTTCAACGTAAAGAGGGTTACAAGGAATAACAGTACATCCCAACTGTAAAGCGCCATAAAAAGCTAGAACATATTGAGGGCAGTTGGGTAAGTGAATGGCGACACGCGAACCTTCTTTTAGCCCCATGCCTTTTAAAGCGGCAGAAAACTGGTTAACCAGTCCACTCATTTCCCTGTAACTTTTTCGTCCGCCCATAAATACTGTCGCCGTATTATTGGGGAATTCTTTGACTTTTTCCTGGAACAACTGGGGCAATGTTTTTGGTGGGATTTCAATTTCTGGTAAAACACCGGGTTCATATGAAGAAATCCATATTTTTTCCATGAGCTTGTTCCTCCTTTACCGATCCTTTAAGATAATTGGCATGTTAGTTGTTTCGTACACGAACCTGGACGCTTTTTTTCTTTTTATCATATAGATTCTCCTTTTTTTCAAAAATACCTTCTGACGTCAAAATTTCTTTATGTTAAATGTTAGCACTTCAATTTATTCTCTGATTATGCTAAAATGTCGTAACAAGGAATATTTTGAATGGTGAGGTGGCGTATGGTCAGAAAATCCTTTGTTATTCTCCTGACAGGGCTTCTGGCAATTATTATTCCAGTCTTGTTTTTATCCGCCCAAATAGTTTCAGTAGAAAAAACCTTCAACCCCAGCCAATTAATAAATTACAGGCCTATAAAAAACATTTCTGGCAGTCAGATTAAAACCCTTTATACTTCGGAAAACGGGCAATTGGACAAGCAGTTTACCAGTCAAGTTACCATTGCTGCAGTTGGAGACATCATGGTTCACAGCCCGCAGTTTAACAGTGCTTACATTGCGAGCAAGAATACCTTCGATTTTAGCCAGCATTTTTCTACCATCCGGCCTTATTTAGAAAAAGCAGACCTGACTGTTGGAAACCTGGAAACAACGTTGACAGGCCCTCAATATCCTTTTAGCGGTTATCCCAGGTTTAATTCGCCACCTGAGCTTGCCAAAAACTTAAAAGAATCGGGGTTTGATGTACTCTTTACTGCCAACAATCATTCGCTGGATTATGGAGAAGTAGGGATATTAAACACAATTGACCATATAGAATCAGCGGGATTAGCCTTTGTTGGTACGGCAAGATGTTTCAAAGAGCAGGCCGAGGGTTTTCGAGTAACTATTCAAACCATTGATATTGCTTTTTATGCTTATACGTACGGTACAAACGGGATACCTGTTCCACGAGGCAAAGAATATTTGGTTTCTTTACTTGATGAAAATCAAATTATCGAGGATACCCTAAGAGCAAAAAACGATCATGGTGTTGATGTCGTTATTGTTTCCTTGCACTGGGGACAAGAATATCAGCGACTTCCAACCGAAGAACAAAGAGAGCTGGCCAGGCGCCTGATCGATGCAGGCGTGGATGTCATTATTGGTTCACACCCTCACGTGGTACAGCCTGCAGAGATACTTAATACGGAGAATCATTCGGGGTTGGTTTTATATTCCCTGGGAAATTTTATTTCCAATCAGAGAAATCGTTACCGCGACAGTGGTATTATCGTATATTTTGCCATTGAAAAAGACCACATTCTAAATAAGACCTCGGTATCTGTTGCTGAAATTGAGCCGACGTGGGTTCTCAGAAAAAACCGGCTCGGCTTGGACAGGTATTCAATTCTACCGGTGAAGGAACTGCTCTTTGATGACGAAATACTTGCTGTCAGCAACCTGACGAACCTTGATATTCAAAGGATGAAAGAAGTATTGGTTGAAACGGAGGATATTTTCTGGAGATTTTGGTAACACATACGTCCTATATATTCAGTTAAACCTTTTTTAATAATATTGTACGGTCTTGCAGGATATTTCATAACCTGTGCTGAATAAATAATAAATATTAGCAGCAAAAAAGTATGCTTCTAAGGAGGTTGCTCAGATGCAAAAATATGAGTGTTCTGTTTGTGGTTATGTCTACGATCCTGAAGCTGGTGATGAAAAAGGTGGTATTGCTCCGGGAACTTCGTTTGAAGACCTGCCCGATGATTGGGTCTGTCCTCAATGCGGTGTAGACAAAGACATGTTTGAACCGGTATAATTATTTCCCCGTGATCTAGGCCGTTAAAATGACAACTCTTTTGCGTTTCTCGGGCAGAATGCATGGCATCCTGCCCGTTTTTTTATTTTAAATCAAAGGCATCGATTGTTTTGTTTATTCTTTTAACACATTTTTCTTTTCCTAAAACCTGGATGATATCAACCAGTTCAGGCCCTTTCGTTCGACCCGTTAAAGCCAGGCGCGTCGGTGGGTTGACTTTACCCAGGGAACATCCAAGCCCTTCAGCTGCATCTTCAAGGGCATTTTTAATACTATCTACATCCGCAGATTCCAACTTTTCCAGTTCTTTAGAAACCTGCTCTAGGATTCTATTAATATCTTTCCCTTTTTGAAAATGTTTTTTAACCCCGTCTTCGTCATAGGGATAGTCATCTGTAAAAAAGTAATTAGTTGCTTCCAACGCTTCACCGAGTACTTTAATGCGATCCCGAACCAGGTTGAATACTGTTTTTAAGTAAGACAATTCAGCTTCAGAGGCAGGGTGAGAAATTACGCCTGCCTTTTGAAAAAAAGGCAGGGCATCGTGCATAACCTGGTCAAGCGGCATGGTTCTTAAATAATAGCCGTTTATCCAGTTTAATTTTGTTTGATCA
This sequence comes from Syntrophomonadaceae bacterium, assembly GCA_007120815.1. Next base: position 3,675 of record SKMY01000006.1, read on the forward strand.
TAAATTGCCGGATTCTTGGTGACTCTTTCCAGGGAAAAAAGACGAATCATTTCTTCTAATGAAACAATTTCCCGATCTTCTCCCGGAGACCACCCCAGTAAAGCCAGGTAATTGATGAGTGCAGACGGCAGTACACCCATCTCCTTGTATTCTTGAACAGACGTTGCTCCATGCCTTTTGCTCAGTTTACTATGGTCTGGTGCAAGAATCATGGGGACATGAGCATACAGTGGAATCTTGTAACCCAACTGCTGAGCAATAACCTGCTGGCGGGGTGTATTTGATAAATGCTCTTCGGCTCGAATAACATGAGTTATTCCCATTAAACTGTCATCAACAACCGAGGCAAAATTGTACGTGGGCAGACCGTCTGATTTAATTATTATCATATCGTCCAGGTTGTTGTTATCAAATGTGACCCATCCTCGAATAATGTCTTCTACAACTGTTTCCCCCTCTTCCGGTGCAAGCAAGCGAATAACAAAGCCCTGACAGCATTCTTTTCTTTCTTCAATTTTAGAATAAGAAAGGTTTCTACAGGTTCCACGGTATTTGGGTGCCTGTCCTATACCCCTAAACTGTTCCTTCTGCTGCTTTAATTCATCAGCTGAGCAGAAGCAGTAATAAGCCTTGCCTTCCTGGAGCAGTTTTTGTGCAGCTTCCATGTAAAACGGCAAACGCTCAGACTGAATATAGGGACCGTACAGCCCTTCCTTACCCGGCCCTTCATCCCATTCCAACCCCAACCACTTCAGCGAAAGGAATATAGATTCTAAATGGGCTTTAGACGAACGCTCTTTATCGGTGTCATCAACTCTCAAAACAAACGTTCCGTTGTTTTGTCTCACGAAAAGCCAGTTAAAGAGGGCTGTTCTTGCTCCCCCGATGTGCAGCTCCCCTGTTGGACTGGGAGCAAATCTTACACGAACATTATTCATTATCTGTAGGCACCTCATCCTTCTCTAGTTAATTTTATGCTATAACTACAATTATAATTCACTTAAAATATCTTGCAAGACCTTGCTGCATTTTTCTCAGATCACAACGTAAAGGCAGAAAACGACTCATAAGAATAAACAGTTCTTTATTTTAAAAGAAAACTCCTGCAAAAGCTTGTCCTATAGAAACAGTTCCCTTTCTTCTTTTTAGTTAACTTACACGCTTAGTGGTTAATCTCCGGCCCAACAACAATGACCTCCGGCCTGGGCGTATAATAGTCCCTGGAAATAAATTCTCTTTCAACTTCGTTCCCATTTTCGTAGAAGACTCTAAAGGTTTCAACCACATATCCCGCCTTTCCAGTTTGTTTAATGGCTCTGTACTCGGGATGTTTTTTAGGGTCGGTCATATAGGTCGTAGGAGGCGATATTCTTTCCTTGATTTGATCGATGATTTTGATTTCAATAGATTCGAAGCGGGTGCCAAAAATGATGGCGCTCAAGCTATTTTCTAAAACCCAGATATGAATCAAAAGGCTGTGGGGCTTATCATTTATAAATTTTAAATCTAAATAATCATACGCAACCGCTGCGTCATAGCCCGGTGGAAGGTAGTTAACCGTTAGACCGTGGTTGTGCCGCTCTTTTATTTCAATGCCGGCAAAAAGAACGGCATTATAGAGCGTAGAAGACACCTGGCATATCCCTCCTCCCGCTGCAGGCACCAACTGATCATTAATGATAACCGGCGCTTCTTTAAATCCATCTTCCAATGAAGCCTCTCCAACTATTTCATTAAAAGAAAACATTTCCCCGGGACCAATTATGATATTATTTATTTTTCCTGCTGCAAGTCGAATATTGTGAACCCTATTCTCGGCTGAAGGATCAAAAAAAGTTTGCTTTGTAACAATATCCTCCTTGATGCCTCTCGCAACGATGTCCGAAATAGACGTTTCGGGTATAATTGGACGGAGCTTAATCTTTAACTTTAAGTCACTTTCCGGCCAGATAGATAGTTCATCCAACAATTGTGATAGCATTTCTTCTGGTGACAACTCAATACCATTTGAATGAGGCGTAAAAAGCAGTTCCCCAGCCTCGGCTCGAACTCCGGCGTTGCGGGGAACCTCATGATATTTAGTACTTATATCGGCGAGACCTTTATGAAAAATGCCTGGCTTTACGTTAAAATAAATATTAATTTTCGTTCTATCCTCTGGTTCAATGATTCTACTTAAAAATGAAACGCGAGCACTTTGCATCTCCGTGTCATGACGTATCGACTTTTTGTCAAGTGTAATACCCAGATCGGGCAATAAAAACGAAGCGATCTCATCTTGAGAATCGAAGAGTATTCTAACTTGTTCCCGGTTCAGCCTGTTTTCCAATTCGTCCAGTATGCACTCAAATTCTGAAAAGGTCATTCGGCCTACCGGGTAATCACCCACAATAAAGCCCGGAGGCAAGCGCACCATATAGAAATGCTGTAAGGCATAAATGACCAAACCGGTCATCATAAATAGGATGATTCCCGTTCGAAACCGTTTACTATTTATTAAATTGTTCATCACTTTAACATCTTTTTTCATTAGTTATTTTTATGATTTCTCAACAATCCTTATGAATAAAAAAACCCCTGCATCATAACAGGGGTATACTGACCCGTTCTACCTTTAGCCGTTATCATCAACGATTCATCAAGCTATTTCTTCCTAAACAAGGTGATATCCTGCCTCCTGTAAAGCATTTTTTTCCGGCCAGCCTGTGCCCACCCGCTTGTATATGCCCCACTCATTCTTCTATCAATTGTCCCTGCTTCGAAACATGATGCTGTAGAGGGCATAGCATAACAAATTGCGGCCATTGTTGCAGCAATATACTGCTGTTCACCTTGTTCTTCCGCCAGGTAACTCTGGACAGCGCCAGAAATAGCAGCCACCGCTTCAGGTCGAACGGCTCCTGAAGCATCTAACACCAGGGGTATGACATCCGCTTCTTCCGGAGTTCCATCTACCTCCCGTGTCGAAGGCGGCGGAGAAGTGAATTCTGCATCCGAAGTTTCTTTTTCTTTTCTGCCTATTTTATCCAGCAATTCCACTGCTTTAAGACTCTTGACAACAAATACCAGGATCAACATTACACCAAAAAGCAAGATAAAGGCTATTAGGCCTGAATATATTGATTCCATTACCATTTACCTTTCCCACCTCCCCCATCTTTTTGGGCCCTAGCGTATCAACGTTTTCGTGTCTTATTCTATCAGACTAACGCAATCAACAGGCCTATAGCCACCGTAGTACCTATAACGCCTGCAACGTTTGCTCCCATGGCATGCATCAGCAAGAAGTTGTTGGGGTTTGCTCTTTTGCCTTCAATTTGCGATACCCTGGCTGCCATGGGTATAGCCGACACGCCTGCTGATCCTATCAGCGGGTTTACCTTGCCTCCTGTCAGCAGGTAGAGGAGTTTACCCATTATTACCCCTGTTGCTGTGCCGAAAACAAAGGCCAGCAGGCTTAAAATCATGATTTGAATGGTTGATAGGATCAGGAATGTTTCTGCCTGCATTGTTACCCCTATGGTGAGTGATAGCAAAATGGTGATAATATTAATCATTTCATTGCCGGCTGATTTTGCCAGCCTTTCTGTTACCCCTGACTCTCTGATAAGATTTCCGACAGCAAGGGACCCAACCAGGGGTATGGATGCAGGAACAATGAGGCCTACAACGATGGTAAGCAGTATGGGAAACAAAATCTTCTCTTTCCTGGAAACCGTGCGGAGCTGCTCCATGACCGTGGCTCTTTCTTTGTGTGTTGTGAGAAGGCGCATGATCGGCGGCTGGATTAAGGGAACCAGTGCCATGTATGAGTACGCCGCGGCTGCGATTGGACCTATCAAGTGCGGTGCCATCCTTATTGCTGCAAAAACCGCTATGGGCCCGTCTGCACCCCCGGTGCTGCCTATTGCCGCCCCCTCTGCCATGCTAAAGCCAAGCATTACCGCCATGACCATAACGATAAATATTCCTGCCTGGGCTGCCGCGCCGCACAGCATGGAAAAGGGGAATGCTATAACCGGGCCAAAATCTGTCAGTGCACCCACTCCAACAAATATCAGCAGGGGAAAGACCTCTGTTTGTACCGGCACGTAGAGCATTTTAAATAAACCGTGTCCCAATAAATCACCCAGGGGCAGGTTTGTTAAAATGACTCCAAAGCCCAGCGGCAGCAGTATCAGAGGCTCAAACTTTTTAGTGATAGCAAGATAGATTAACACAGCGCCTACTGCAAGCATTGCAATATGACCCAGGGTTAATGCTTGAAAACCTGTCATATCGTATACATTTGTAAGCATTTCTACCAATGCCATAATGTCCCACCTCCACTTCCCCTTTCAGCAGGCTTTATCTATGCTTGGCTGAAAGTAATCAAATTAGGCGTTCTAATGATTAATGTAACCTTAAAAAAAAAGACAGAGAACTGCTATTATTGTTGTTTAATTAAATCCAGATGGGAATCACCTGGACTTTAAAATGCATCTGGTTTCAATCTTTATCTGCCCTGGCTTAGTTACCCTATGATCAGGATAAGATCGCCCGTGTTTACACTGGAGCCTTTTTCTATCTGGACCGACTTTACAGTGCCCGATGCCGGGGCGGTTACTTCATTTTCCATTTTCATGGCCTCTAAAATTAATAGTAAATCGCCTTCATTAACCTTATCCCCAACCTTTACCTTAACATCAACTACAGATCCGGGCATCGGCGCTGTTACTGGAACGTCGCCATCACCTTCAACTTGAGGCTTGGGTTTTGGTATATCCCTTGGTGCTTCCTTCGCTTGTGGCTCTGGGCCGGGCTGATCTTTTGTCGGCGTTGCCGGGGATTGCGGTACAGGCTGTGCAGCTGGTGCTGATGGTGCTTGAGGAGCTGCAGACTGCGAATATTGTGGAGCAGTATAAACGACCGGCTGACTTCCGGCATCTTCTACTACGACCTCAAAAGGTTGGCCATTAACAATTACGCGAAATTTTCTCATTTAAACATCCCCCTTCTAAGATAAGCAAATTCCTGCTTCAATTACGCCCGTTGAGTTCCCAATTTGTGCCACAGATTTTCTAC
>SKMY01000154.1 GCA_007120815.1 Syntrophomonadaceae bacterium
AAGGGTTGAGAAAAAACCTATTCGCGCCAGCCTATTTCTATGATACAATTACTATCGCAAGCACGTAATGGCAGGGTGTGTGCTGCCGCTGCAAAAGGAGGGCGACAGGATGTCGGAGGAAAAGCGTTACAAGCCTTGTCCTTACTGCCGGGAGGAGATCCTGGACGATGCCATCAAGTGCCGGCACTGCCAGAGCATGATGGAAAAACCTGCAGGAAACCCCCTGCATGCACTCCGGAAGCCCGGCGGTTTATCCATCTATTCCAAGGCCGGGTTGGGCAAACGGTTCATCGCCTGGATCGTGGATGGCATTGTGGCAGGAATTGGCCTGGTGTTTTTTCTGGTGTTTTTCTTGATTAGCGGAGTTGGAGGCATGATGTTCATGCGGGGGTTTTCCCCGGGAGTGTTTCAACACGGGCCCGGTTCATTTGGCTTTCCCCAAAACATTGCCGCCCCGGGGATCATCATTGGTATATTTCTTGTCTTTTTCCTGGCTTCTGCATGGGGGATTATTTACACGCTTCTGAAGGACGGTTTTGGGAACGGGCAGAGTTTGGGCAAACGGTTAACGGGGTTGATGGTCATCAAGTTGGAAAACGGTGAGCCCTGCACTTTCGGGGTCTCGGCGCTGCGCAATCTGACGCTGATCGTCCAGAACCTGATTCCCCACGTGGGGTTTCTGATCGAACCGATTGTTACCCTGGTTCACGAAAAAGGACATCGCGTGGGAGATATGCTGGCCAATACCCAGGTGATTGAGGTATACCAGTACCAGCGTTATGATGCGGAATAGGATGAATATATGACACTCCCCATAATACCTGGCTTTAAATCAGGTTTTATTGTTTCAATAATTACAAGGTCAACTTTTTGATCAAATAAATTCTCCAGGAAAAATTTAAGCTCCATATAATTGTCGAAAGTTTTCTGACCTTTAATCATGTTTAATCTGCACATAATCGGCAATACGTAAACAAAATTAAGTCTTTTTCAAATATTTTCTTTACTAAATTTTAGTCCCTGTGATATAATTCCAGTATATTAGCAAGGTTTCTGGCGAAACCTTGCATGCGGGGTGGTTTATGGAGGATTTTTTATACAGTACATACATGCTCTGGATCGGGTAGGACACCCGAACGTTGACCATCATCAGGGAAGAAGGTTTCTTCTAAGGAGGGAAGAAAAATGGTCCACATAAATAATTACCCCTCTGCCTTTAGATCTTTACGCCAGGCTGACATTCAGGATGGGAGGGGAAAAAGTCCCCCGTTGGATAAAGGTTCGGCAAAAGATGCGGCGAGCAAGTCTGGCGGCGCGGACGGGGAGAGGAAAAGCGAAAGCCTGGAAACCGCAGGCACCCGAGTTGAAGCGAACAGCAAGGAAACCTACCGTTTGCAGGATGAGTTAACCCGGCTGCAGGTAGAAGACAAAGGAATAAAAGCGGTTCATTCCCATTTACGCCAGATTCACAAGTGGCTGGATTCCTTCAAGGATGAGGGGTTTGCAGAAGAAAAACGGGCCGTCCTTCAGCAGAACGTGGAAGCCCGCCTGGAAACAGTCCAGGGGATCGTGGACAAGACCCGATTTAACGGGGAAAAACTCCTGGAACAAAAGAATTCCGATGAGGATGAGGGTGGACTGAACTTAAGGGAATTAACCAGGCAGGGCCTTGGGGACCTGAGCCCGGCGTCTGTGTACAATTCCCTTCGCAAGCTGGACCAGGCCATCTCCAAGCTTTCCGCCCAGCGGTTTCGTATCGGCGGTATGATCAGCCACCTGCGGCAGAAGCTGGATTCGGTACAGGCGACCGGGGGCGGCGGGCAAGCTCAAGAGCCCCTCATTCGGGATGGCAAAGCCGCCGGAGATCTCATGTCTTTTACGCTGAACCGGGTGCGTCTGGACTCCAGCCAGGCCCTGCTGGCCCAGGCCAATACCCAGGTGGAAAAAGTGTTTCGCCTGCTGGCCGGTGTCCGGGAGACATAATGGCATGGGATAACTTGAATGCGGATTCGAAATGATTGATGAATATGTTGATAATATGATAAGTTGCAACGCCGGAGATAAGGGCGCGCCAAGCTAATGAAGCACCCTTCACCGGCGTTTTTTGTGTTATTGAGATTGCTCATATGAAGCTGGAGTACTTCTCATGACAAACGTACTGCTCATCTAATCACTTATTACGCATACATCGGGAAGCAGGGGACGGTTCTGTCGCTTTCCCAGCATTTGGTCCTCCGCTCCGCTACGGAAGCGCCAGAACCGTCCCCGAGCTTCCCTTCAAAAGGTGGAGCGCAGTCAAAAAATTATTTACTCCAGTGTGAAGTCCAGGCGGCCCCAGCGGGAGTGACGCTGAGTGGGGTCCTGAGACCGGGCGTTAAAGGCCAGTATCAGGGTGTAGACCTTTCCGGGCTCCAGGGCTTGAAGGTTAAACTCGGGCACATCGGGGAAAGTAAGCGGATAGGCACATTCAAGAATGACGGCCCCATCCCTTTCCTCAAATACCCCATCGAGGATGCCCTCGGCAATTTCTGAGTGGGTACGGCCCCGTCCCAGGTCGTTGCGCACCACGGCGCTTCCGTCATCCTGGAAAAAGCCGATGATCATGTTGGCTCCGTCCATGCCTCCGCCTTCCTGGTTAAATCCGGCCGATAACCAACCCCCGGATTCGGCCTGGAGGTAGAAATAAATGGTTTCACCGTCGTGGGCCATGTTGCCCTCCATGCCCGCAACCTGGAAAGGCGTGTTGGGATAGTCCCCGGGGGTACCGTCAACGGCCGGAGGCGTCTCCACATTGGGGACGACGAACACGTCGGGACCGGGGGATACATCTTCGGCGGCCTGATCGTTTTCAGGTGCAGGCTCCGGGCCGGCACAGCCCGTAAAGGCCAGCAGCAAAAAAACGGTCAGCACAGCGGGGATTAAGTAAGCGGTTAACTTTTTTCTCAAATGACTCCCTCCTTTTATACTCATACTTATAAAAACTGTTTTTAATAGTATCCACTTATAACTATTATATACTAACTGTCACGGCGTTTTCCAGTCATGTCAGAAAAAAGGTCACTTCTTAACCCGGCCTGTCCTTTCTGCCCTGTGAAGCAGGGGGTCGGTTCCTGTTCCCACAGTTTCAAGAGCTGTGACAACGAAAAAACCGCTTTTAGGTTAAGCGGTTTGTGGCAAGGGTTTGGTTGGTTGGCCTCTTCACCTAAACCTAAACGTCGCTGGTATACAGGGAGCCCTGCTGGATGTTCTGGGCCTGCCGGTAGGCATCCACACCCTTACGGTAGTCGTAACCGGATACCGGTGGTTTCTCCCGCCGGGTGGTTTCAACCGGGGGCCTTTCTCGAGAATAATCTCTGCGTTCCCATTGTGAACGCAAAAATTCCTGCTTCACCCGCTGGTAAGATTTTTCTGCGGCTTCCTGCATCTGCTGTTTTTCGCGGATCCAATGCAGGATCTCCTGGTAGTCCCCGGTGCGGTCCACAGCGGGTTGTTGACCTGAAGCTCGCTGGCGGTCCATGCCCATTTCGATATTGGAGGGGTGGGACGTGTTGGTCCGGTTGGGGGCAGAGGTTTCCATGCGGGAGGTGGGATTGAAATGCTCCACGGCATGCCGGGTATCGGTCTGGGGCTCTACCCGGTTGCGCAGGTCGGGCTGTGTTGTTTTATCGGGTACCGGGGGCGGGGCATCTTGCCGCTGAATTCCATTGGGGAAAGAGCCCGGCTGACCCTGCTGGCTTACGCTGTGCAGCGGTATAATTCTCACGGCAGTTCACCTTCCCTTGTTTTAACAGTCTTCCTCTTTTTTTTCATCCGGTGGGGTCGGCTTGACCCTGCCCAGCTTTTTAGCCATTTCAGCGGCCGCCCGGGCGGCCCGGATGTTCTCTTCCTGGATGGCCTGGTAGATCTCCCGACGGTAAATGGCTACATCCCTGGGGGCTTTAATTCCGATGCGAACAGCGTCACCGTCAACCTCTACAACAGAGATCTCCACATCGTCGCCCACCATGATACTCTGTCCTTTTTTTCGCGTCAGGACCAGCATCCTGCAACCACCTTTCGCCGGTATTGTCGTGTCGGTATTATATCATACTTGCAGTGTAATAAAAAGAGCCCTGGTAGGCTCTGCTGAGGGGATAGGGCGGCTTGCTTAAACCGCAGCCCCATTGTTTTCATTCATCACTTACGGGAAGAGGCACGCGCATCTCGTCAACCCGCTCGGGGAGAATGACCTGCTTGGCCAGCCGCTTGCGGGTATTCATCACGACAGGGGCGGCCAGGTTCGTCGTCATCTTGTTTTCCTCCAGCACGGTCACGGTGGTGAAGACCAGCACATCTTCTTTTTGCTCGATCTCCAGCTCTTTTCGATCCGGTTCATTCAATTCCAGAGTATACTCGGGAAAGCAGGGAAAGGGATCAATCAGGATCAGGCCGATATCTCCTTCCTCAAGGGACTGGAGATAGTAAAACAGCGGGTTTTCTTCTATGACGTGCAGGGTAAAACGGCGGCTGCTGCCCAAACCGGGCAGGCCGCGTTTGAAGGTTATCGGTTCTACGGCTTCTGTCGGCTCTTTGATGTCCTGCATGACCAGAGCCATCACCTCCGAAACGTGTATTGCGCATGCATCGTTGAGGGGATTGCTTATTCATGGGAAGCAAGGGGACGGTTCTGTCGCTTTCCCAAAAAACGGTCCTCCGCTTCGCTCCGGAAGCGCGAGAACCGTCCCCGTTGCTTCCCTCACTGCTTCGCGTCCCCGTTGAATTCCTCACTGCTTCACGTCGACCATTGATTACACACTGCTTCGGTCCTTACTGCTCCCTACGAAAGAGTGCTGAATCATCATGAAGAATGGTTAAAGGTGTAGAACAAGGCCATTGTATCATGTTTGTGCGGGAATGGCTACCATTTTTTCCTTTTTTTATCGAAGGAAGTCGATCAGGCTGGGATAAACCATGCGGGCTCCCGTGGCCAGGGCGGCCTGGTAGGCGTTTTCCTGCATCATGAACTCGGTTATGGCATCGGCCATGTCGATGTCTTCCACCTTGGAGAGGAGTTCCCGCAGGTAAATGCGTTCGCTGTGCAAGCGGTCCTCGGTTATATCCAGTCGCTCCATGCGGGCCCCTACATCCGAACGCGACTGGAGCAAAGCGTCCAGGTGGTCGTCCAGCTTTTCAATGACCTCGTTGCTCAAGGCAAACTGATGGTTGTGGATAAGAGCCTGGTGCATCTCCCGCACGGTATTAAACACGTCGGTCACCCCAAAGGCCTCGATTCCCGTTATATTGGCGGAAATCCGCTGATCGGTGCTGATCTCAACCAGCCGCTGTCCATCATCGCCCATGTAGTACGGCTCCCCGGGGGCAATAAAGGAAAAAATGGCCGCAGGGTGATCCGCGAACTCTTCATCAGGCACGCCGTATTTTTCCAGGTCGGCCCGGTCATAGTACTGGCCGGCAAGGGCGGTGCTGAAGGTTTCAAAGGTGGTGGATATACTGCTGGTAATAAAGCGGCCCGTGGCCTGGTCGATATCGAAAAACTTCAAGGTCCGGGTGCTTTCATCAAAAAATCCTTTGTCCGCCGGGTCCTCCGGGACAGCAAAGTGCCAGTCCATGTTGTCGCCCATGGTCGGAAGCCCCTGGGCATCCAAACGGCCGTATTCCCGGTGGAGGGTTAAACGGTCGTAGGTACTGTTATTTTCGTCAGATAGATGGGGATTGAGCTGGTAGACGGCCTTATCTCCCACCATGACCTGGTCTATTTCGTACGTGATATTGGCGTTGGGAGCCAGTTCCAGGCTGAGCCACTGTGCGTCATCCCCGTCCTTCACCTGGAAAGTAATAGTCTGTCCCTCTTCTTTCAACCGGGTCATGTTGATGTAGATTTCTTCCCCGGTTTTGCTCCCGTACGTGCCGCTGTAATTCTTGCCGGCTAAATCGTAGAGCTGAAATCCTACCGATAGGCGGATGAACATGTCCTGTTCATCGGTTTCACCCAGGGTTTCCTGTACATCCAGGGGCAGCTGGCCGAACTTTTTGGCCTCCTGGACTTCCAGGGCCAAAGTGCCGTTCCAGGGGGAATCGTCCAGGCGGTAACCGTCTTCATCAGAGGCGTAGACGCCGCTGAACCCCCCGGCGCCGCCTGCAAGGAATAAGGGTTCTGTAAAATCATCGAGGCTCACAATACCGGACCCGCCGCCGTTGTTTTCCAGATTTACCGAGGCCCGGACCAGGGCAGAGGCAGTTTCATCGTTGTTGATGGCGTCGGCTACCTGTTTAGCTGTGGAGGTTATGTTTCCGTCGCCATCGGTTTCCAGGGAAACCTGAATAACAAAGGGATCGTCTTCCTGTCCCGTGCCTGATACGTTGACTGTCAGGGGTTGTTCCGCGCCAGGATCGACGTATTGAATGTTAATATGATTTCCATTAAAGCCCGCTTCCCGGGCGGTAAACAGGACGGCATTATCCTGGTTGGTGTCCCCGGCGGTTAAGGTAGCCGCGCTGTACCCGCCGAAAAAGCCGTCCCGAGCGCCCTGGAGATATTCATTCAGCAGGTCTGCCCGGGCGGCCTGGGTCAATTCTGGTTCAAGCCCGGCCAGGGTGCTTACGGCATAGCTGCCGGTAGTCAGGTTGTCCGGCCTGATCAGGGTCCCTGTCAAACCCGATTGAGCATTATACCAGTCGTCCAAGAGGTGGCCGCTGGCCCCGGCAATCCGGTAGGGGGACTCCTGGGTCTTGTGCCCGCCGAAGATAAAAAGCCCGGCCACTTCAGCATTACCCACGCTGATCAGGTGGTTTAGGAGTTGCTCCACTTCGGGAGCCATTGCTTTGCGGTCTTCGGCGGATAAGGCGTCATTGGAGGCATAGACGGCCAGCTCCCTGAGGCGGTGAATCACGTCTATACCGTCGGCCAGGGCATTCTCTGTGGCGTTCAACCAGGTCTTGGCCTCTCCGATGTTGCGGTTGTACTGATGGTTGCGGGCCAGGCCGGTGCTGGAAATGCGCATGGACCGGTACGTCCCCACCGGGTCCTGGGAAGGGCGGTCAAAAACCTTCCCCGTGGAAAGCTGGTTGGAACGCTTCTGTAGTGCCCAGAGGTTGCGCTGGATGTTTCGCGAAACGGCATTGGCCAACATTTTATGGGTGACTCGCATGTTTATTGCCTCCTAACGCCCGACTTCCATGATTAATACTTCCAGCATACGGTCGAAGGTGCTCAAAAATTTGGCGGCAGCATTGTACGCGTGCTGGAACTGGATGAGGTTGAGCATCTCATCATCCAGGGAGACGCTGGACACCGCATCCTGTTGTTCTTTCATACTGTTTGCCACGTTTTTCATGTTCATGGCCAGGCGGTCGCTTTCCCGGCCTTCCACGCCCAGATCGGCGATAAAGCTGCGCAGGTACTCGTGAAAGGTGCTTGAGCCGTTGCTCATGGTGAGCTTTTCCCGTAGTCCGGCGATAATCAGGGCATTTTGCCCGTTGCCCGGTTCGGAAACACCGTCAACGGCCCACTGGCTGGAGGCGGCGATGTGATTCAGATTATCCAGGATGTCCTGGCTGATCCGAAATTTCCGGGCCGCCCCTTCAATATAGTCCATCATGTTAGCGGGCTCGTAAGGCCCTACGGTAAAGGAAGCGGCAGGTACGTTGGGGTCAACCGGGTTTCCAGGCTCGTCCAGCCATTCATTAGCCGTAACCCGAAACCGAACATCGCGGAGCGTCCCTTTTTCCGCCAGCACGCTGCTATTTTTCATGATATCCTCATCAGCCAGCTGGAAGAAATGAAAATCGGTGGCTTTTCCATTAAGCGCGTCTTCGTTAAACACGGCTTCATAAACAATTTCATTTGTTTGTGAATTCCTGATGATTAATACGTCATCATTTTCGTCAGCTGCAGCCCGAACATTGACGGCAAATTGGTCTCCGACAGAAAAGTTTCCTGTATCATTCAAGGTCAGCCCGAGGTTTATAACGTGGCCTTCCGAACCGTAATCATTGGTGTTTAACACACCGGCTTGGAATTTTTTTACACCACTTCCTGAGTCAACCACTTGACCGTCTTTATCTGTGTGGTGATAGTGGTATGTAACATAGATTTCGTCTCCTTCAATCCGGGTCACCTGGTAGTGGATAGAAGAATTAAGGTTTTCACCATTCACCGTCATATTTTCATCAACTAACGGCATGCTGTTTTTGCTGTAACTGGATGTTATTTGGGCGCGAGCTGTTAAGTCATCAGGGTCTACACTCGTCCGCGTTTCAAGGGTGTAGCCCCCGGGAAGGAGCATTTCAGTTAAGTTTTGAGACATGGAAAGCCCTGTAATGTTGGTTTCCTCATCTGGGCCCAGCTCCAGGGTGTCAGGGTCAATGATGATATCCCCGGGCATGGGGAAGGCCCAGGGTTCAAAAAAGTTAATCCCCGAGGAACCGTCCATGCCAAAACCCTGGCGGTGGAGGTGGTTGACCTGCATCACCAGGTTGTAGACCAGTTCATCCAGGGCTCCCTGGTACTTGGGAATAATTTCGTTGTAGGACTCAAGCAGCCCTTTCAGCTGGCCTCCCCGGGGGGTAATGCGGTTGTTGGAGCTGTTAAAAATCTCCACTT